>JAHEOI010000173.1 GCA_018610125.1 Verrucomicrobiota bacterium | reverse complement strand
CCCGACCCGGTCCAAGAGCCGACACCCCACTTAATCCTCAAGACTCTTAATTGCATGGCTCACGGCAGATTGCGCAACCGACAGCTTGCGTGCAGCCACGGTGAAGCTATTCGCCTTTCCCAAGACCACCAACATCAGTAATTGCCTGCTGTCAAATGCTGCCTCCATCACAAAATACTCCGGTCTCATCGCAGCAGCTTCCGCGCCAAGGGGTGAAAACAGAAGAGTGCGGTACGGGGACCTCGGAGAAAAAGGTGCCTTGGATCGGCCAAACGGTCACTCCCCGTTTTGGTGTCACGGTTCAGCCGCAAACGGGAGCAGAATCCGCAACGAAAGAAAAGGAGAGGGACTGTGGCTGCGAACAGGCGCCTAATTCGCAAAAAAAGGATGAGGAGGACGAGGGCGACGCGCTAATCCATTCCAAGCCTGGCGGGATTGCAACGCCCCAATTTCCGTGGATCTGAATCCACCCATTTCAGTGATCACGATTGACCATCCTGTCCCTTTTTTTTCCTTTCCGGTCCTTGAACGCCAACGGTTCGATGCCCATGCGTTTCGCGCTTAGCGCCCAAGGATCATCAGCACGAGGACAAGCAGCAGCGCCAATAGTAGGGAGACGCCCTTCCAAAAGGCCTCCGGGTTTCGTTCCATTAACGGGAGCGGCGCTTCGCTGGCAAACTCTTCTTGGGGATAGCGCAGATCGAATAGAAATTCGGACACATCCTCATAGCGTTTCTCGGGCTGCGGATGGACCGCCTTTCTGATAGCGCCATCAACCCAGGAAGGCACGTCGCGGTTGTAGGATATCACCGACCGGTACTTTAGTTTCCTCTGTGCTGCCTTTGATTTGGCTCTTGGAACCTCGGTGCCGTAGGGAAGCGTGCCGGTAAACATCTGATAGGCAATGACACCCAGGGAGAATATGTCCGATCGGGGCGTGCCAGTCTGACCGAGAAAGTACTCCGGAGCGGCATACTGTTCGGTGCCAAGGATCCCACTGTCATCGGCAACCGCTCGTGCCTCCATTATTCCGGGCACGTTCGTCGCGCCAAAATCGGTGATTTTAACGGTCCCGGACGAGGCGATGAGCACATTGTCAGGGCGGAGATCCTGATGCACCATCTCTTGGCGGTGAAATGCCCTCAGCCCTTTTCCGATCTGCTCAATGATGTTGCGAGCACTTTCCAGCGAGGGTCGGGGATTGTCGATGAGCCATTGTTTTAGGCTCTGGCCTTCCACGACCTCCATGACCACGTAGAGAGATCTTCGTTGGCGTGTTGGCACAAATGCCTTGACCACATGAGGACTGTCGATGCGGCGTGCGATCCATTCCTCCATTAGGAATCGCTCCATCAGCACCGGATCGGCCTTGATGTCGCTTCCCGGGACCTTGATTGCCACGGGCGTGTTCGTCGCCAATTCGCGAGCGAGGAAAACGTGACTGCGGCTACTTCTGTGCAATGCCCGCGCGATTTCGTAGCCCTCGAACCTCATCCGTGGACGAAGTTCCGGCGGGAAAGGCAGGTTGCCCGCCTCGCGTTGCAGCTCATGGAAATTGAGCTCGGGCAACCGGTCAATCCGAACGATCTGAGTGGTTAAATTGTCCCGACTCCCTCTCAGGCGTGCCTCTTGAACGATTGCTCTGGCTGCTTCCTCCAGGTGGTCCGGATGGTTATGGACACACGTTGCCAGTAAGTCGTCCGAGACGTGCTCATAGACACCGTCCGTCAGCATGAAGAAAACGTCGCCCGGCTCGATCGAGAGGGCGCGATAGTCGATCTCGACCTGTTCGTCGATTCCAAGGGCGTTACTGAGGTAACTCTCGCCGGCCGAGACCCAATATCGGTGGTCTTGAGTGAGCTGTTCCGGAGTCTCGTCGCCGGTTTGGCGGAAGACACGTGCGTCGCCAACGTGAAATAAGTACGCTGTTGCCGACTTGATGACCAGGGCGCTGAACGTGCACACATAGCCACGGTCCATGTCATGGCAATAGGAGCTTGTCTGCGCATGCAGCCAGGCGTTTGTGGCCATGAGAACGCGATGGGCGGACTTTTTAGCCGACCAAGCTTCCGGAGTACAATAGTAATCCTCCAGGAAGCTTCGGACCGCGGTTTCACTGGCGAATTGGCTGACAGTGCTGGTGCTAATCCCGTCGGCCACTGCCATGGCAATTCCTTTAGCCGTCAGGGCGGGCTCCTCCGGCAAACAGACCGCGTAAAAATCTTGGTTCACCTCCTTGGCGCCCTTGTCAGAGAATTGACCGACGGTGACCTCTAACTTCTTTCTCAAAGCAAATTGGATGTTTTTGAGCGTTATTCGTTTTTTTGCGGCTGCGGTCGCTCTCCATTTGTTTCGTTCCGCATTCTCCGCTTTTTGCGGCTGAACAGACGGGATGACCGTCTGTTCAGCGTTCTCGTCGGCTTGCGGGGGCGCATCAGCAAGGACCGCAGGTCCACTCAAGCGCCTTCTATGCCGCGAGGTCCTGCTTGGGCCCGTGCATTTCCCGCTTGGACTTTGATAAGTCCCGCTTGGGCTGGGTGCGGACGTGCGTGGTATACAACGTGAGGCCGGTGAGGGACAAGCCGCCGATCACATTCCCGAGGACCGTTGGAATTTCATTCCACAGGAGATAATCGGCGATAGAAAACTGGCCGCCAAGCATCATCCCGAGTGGAAACAAGAACATGTTCACGACGGAATGTTCGAAGCCAAGGAAGAAAAAGACCATGATCGGCATCCACATGGCGATCACTTTGCCGGACACGGTCGTGGCGATCAGTGCGCCGACCACGCCCATCGACACCATCCAATTGCACAGGCAGCCGCGGATGAGAAGCGTCACCCAGCCGCCGGCCCCATGCTCCCTGTAGCCGACGGTTCGGCTTTCTCCAACGGTGGCGATCGTCTGCCCCACGTCGCTTACCTCGCTCGTGAAGCCGTATGTGAAATTGACCCCCATGATGAGAGCAACGGTCAATGCACCGAGAAAATTACCAACAAAGACCTTGCCCCAATTTTCTAGCACACGCGGAATCGTCGCACCCGGTCGGCCGTCAAGCCACGCCAACGGTGTCAGCACAAATACGCCGGTCAGGAGGTCGAAGCCCATTAAATAGAGCATCGAAAACCCGACCGGGAACAGGGCTGCCCCAATAATCGGGTGACCCGTCTGGACGTTGATAGTGACGGCGAATACGACCGCCAATGCCAGGATCGCGCCCGCCATGTAAGCCCGAATAATCGTGTCTCGGGTGCCCATGTAGATCTTAGACTCTCCGGCATCCACCATCTTGGTGACGAATTCGACAGGTGGTAAATAAGACATAGTTTTTCCTAATTGAAGTCGTTTGGTTTGCGTTCGTAATAGTCGTGTTGTTTCCGCGATGTTTTTATATGCAGCACGGTGACGAAGCATTTGAGATGCCAGAGACGATTGTGGTTTGCGGGCCGAGATCGTGAAAAAAATCTATCGCGCCCATGAGCCATATTGATCGATTGGCCCCATTCCGAGCTTGGGTGAGGCAGAAGCGTGGTGACTGGATGGGCAATACCGGCCGGTGCTCGGCTATTATAACGGTCAGTGTCTGGGGTTAACCAATAGGCCGTGGACGGGATTGGCAAAGAAGCGACACCCGATAGGTGGCGGCATTTGACCAGATTGGCGGATTGCGTTCAGCATTGAACAAATCTGGGCTCGTCGATCTTCATCGGAGGCCGAGCATTGTGCTCGGTCTTCATGAAACCCTGGAGCCGACCGAGTTCGTCCGCCTCAGTTAAATTGGATCATGCATGAATCCGTTTCATGAATTCGTGCAATATTTTCCATCGCTCTATGGACTGTACCGCGCCGTCTCGGCATAGCCATTGCTATAGGTGCCTTTCGAGAGCGGGCGACGCCCGATGATAAAGACGCTCAACGGCATCACGAGCAAGAAGCTAGAGGACCCAAAAATTAAACGAGCATGATGGACAAAAAAGAGATGACGAAATCAATTCTGGCGGCAAAGAGCAAGGAGGGGCTCAGTTGGGAAGCGATTGCAAAGGAGTTGGGGCGCTCTCCTGTCTGGACGGCGTCCGCCTGCCTTGGCAATAACAGCATGCCCCCGGAGGAAGCCAAACGGCTGTGCAACCACCTCAACCTTTCTGAATCGGTGGCTCAGGCGCTCCAAACCTGCCCAACCAAGGGAGAGGGACAGGTTATCCCGTCCGACCCGCTGATCTATCGGTTCTTTGAAATCGCTTATGTCTATGGGCCCAGCATTAAGGAAGTCATCCATGAATCGTTCGGCGACGGTATTATGAGCGCAATTGATTTCACGGTGGATGTCGAGCGCGAAGAAGACCCAAAAGGCGATCGAGTCAAGGTGGTGATGAACGGCAAATTCCTCCCATACAAGAAATGGTAGAGGCCCATCAATCCACGATTCGGGGGCACTTTCGATAAGCGTCCCCGAAGGTGGGCGCTTGAATCCAGCTCAAATACCGGACGAAGTGCTTATGACGAAAACGAATCAGGAAGACGGCTTCACTGAGTGCCAAAAGGAGTATCTCAGCGGCTTTTTCGCCGGTGTGGCTCAACGCCCTTTTGTCGGCGTTGAGCCCGGCGGCCGCTTGACGGCCGATCCTG
>JAHEOI010000172.1 GCA_018610125.1 Verrucomicrobiota bacterium | reverse complement strand
TCTATCCGGAAAAACAAGCGGTGCGGCTTACCGCCCCGAATATGCAGCTCGATATGGGCGGGATCGCGAAAGGCTTCGCTGTTGATGAGGCAATGGCCATCCTTTCCCAAAACGGCATTCGGCACGCCCTTGTTTCCGGAGGTGGCGACCTCGCCGTCAGTGGCGCTCCGCCCAAGCAGCCCGGATGGCGCATCGGAATTGCCCCGCTCGAGCCAAGGGCCGCCCCTTCGCGATTCGTCCAGTTGACCCATAGCGCATTGGCTACTTCCGGCGATATGTTCCAATTCGTTGTGATCGATGGAAAACGTTATTCTCATATCGTCGATCCACGAACCGGCCTCGGTCTCACCGACCACAGCCTCGTCCACGTGATCGCCCCGGATTGCACCACCGCGGACAGCCTCGCCACCGTCGTCGGCGTCCTTGGTCCCAAAAAGGGCCTCGAGCTTATCAAACAAAAACCGAATGTTGAAGCCAGGATCACCCGGAAGCCGGAGGATCAGCCCAAAATAGTCACCTCAAAGGGATTTCAATCGCATTATCTCCGGCCCGCGAGCAACTCCGACCAACGAGACTGAAATATCGTTCTTTGCAAAAGTTCCGGCACAATAAAAAGGTGGGAATGTAGCGGCTGGCAGCCGCTTCTACTTTGGTGACCGCAAACAGACGAGCGGGTCATCCCCCCCAACGCTTGAGTCGGTCACGCAACCGGGCCAGATCCGACTCTGCCGACAGGACGTTCGGAAAGTCACGCAAAAGCGCCTCTTCGGTTGGGACGCTCCCCCAGGCCGTCACGGTAAAGGCTTCGATTATGCGCTCGGTCTTCAGGCCCAACATCGCTTGTTCCCGTAGGAATCGCTGCCGCAAGCTCTCACGCCATTCCTCCAACGAGGCCGGCTTCGCCATTCGATGTCGCCCCACCCAAGGCAGCCACTCCATGATCTGAGTCTGATGACAGTAAGCCATCCGACAAACCGTATCGAACACCTCTTCGATATCAACGACGAGATCGCACGCATTTTCTCCGGCCATGTAACTGTCATAGACGTTAAGCACCACCGGCACCTTGCATGACCTCGAACTCGTCTCATCGACCGGATATTCCGGTGTAAACGCGTGCGGGACATTCACCATGTAAGCGACCTTGCGGACGGCGTCGGCAACGGCGACATGATCGACATGGATCCCGGCCAGCGGGTCGGTCGGAAGCGGAGGACAGAAAAGATAGTCCGGCTCAAAATCCCGAATGGTCTTCCAAAGCGCCGCCAGGAAGAGGGGAGACGCTTGAAGGCAAGCTTCACGCGGCACTTCCCCGCTCGGATACCTTAGCTGTTCCATCTCATATTGCCCGATCTCCGCCGAAGCCTCTTGTTCCCGGAGTCGAAGCCGCCCGGTCTCTTCGCGGGGGCGCTCGTGATGACCCGCCTCCCCGTCGGTGCATATAACCACCTTGGCCCGCAGCTCATCGCCCAACTGTTGCCGCCACAGCGTAAAAATACCGCCCGCTGTCAATTCAAAGTCGTCAAAGTGAGCATGAACGCAAAGCACCTTCATCGCCATAGAATCCGTTCCAACTGCTCTTCGTGCAGCCGGGTCGTCCCTTCAGTCCAAACCACATGATCCGCCAATTCCATCTTCTCCGAGACAGCCCACTGGCTCGCCCGACGCTGCTCGATCGCTTCATCGGACCATCCCCGCTCAACCAGTCGACGGTATTGCGTTCGCTCAGTGCAAGCGACACAAATCGTGGCATCGAAACGGCCCTGCAGCTCGGCTTCAAACAAGAGCGGAATCACCACGACAGCAACAGCAACGCCCTCCGCCTGCCAACGATCCAAGGCAGTCAGCCACTCCCGACGAATTCGGGGATGCAGGATGGAATTGAGCTTTTCGCGAGCATCGGGATCGGAAAAAACCTTGGTGGCAAGCCTTGAACGACGGAGCTCCCCATTCGCGTCCACGAGATCGTCACCGAACGTGTCGACAATCTCTGTTAATGCAGGCTGACCCGGCCTGACCAATTCGCGGGCGACAGAGTCCGTATCAAGCACGCTTACCGGCAGCGCTTCCAGCAGCCGCGCCGAAGTCGATTTCCCCATTCCGATGCCACCCGTTAATCCAATCCGCTTCACAAGGAGGCAATTTGCCTTCCTTTCTCCATTCCGCCAAGTAGGAGGAACCTACAGCGTTGGCACCTCCTTCGCTGACAGGGTCACAGTCCTCTGGGACTTTCGCATGCCGTTCTCATTATACTCAATGGCATGCGGCCGCCCTTACCCTCTCGGTTGGCATTGGGACAGCACTCCGCTGCAATCTAAGGCTCCACAGCCCGATAGTAACGCTGCTTGCCCTCGTCGAGCGATTGCCCTTCAACCCGGATCGTGCCGGTCCGTGAGACTTGAGCCGAGATGGTTCGCCAATTGCTCAAATCATCCGACACCTGAATCAAGTACGGCTGGTATGGCTCCCCTTTCACCGTCAGGGTAACGCGGGAACCGGTTGATTTGATTCTCATGAGCTTGGTTTCCTGGGGCCGGGACTCGACCTCGATCTTGGCCGCAAAATTGCCGGGCGGCTTGCCATTGGAAAACCGAAAGAAGTCCCAGCCCTTCTCTTCATCAAAGATCCAGAAGTGGTCTTTGCTATTGCCAACCGCCACCGGGTTAAAAAGGGTGAGACCGAAGTCGCCGGGCCCAATCCCCGAGGTACCTACCGTCCATGTAAATGTCTGCGGCACATCCACGGAAACCTCGCTCAAAGTCACCGTATTGGCCCCTTCCGAGAGAGGAAATCGGACGCTTTCGAATAGAAGGTTTCCAGGTGACCGCTCATCATCGATGAATATCCCGTCGTTCTCGTAGAATCGTAACACCCCGGTCGCGTTGGGTGCCAGATTCTTGCCAAACGTCTCTATCGTAAATTTCGTCAATACAGGGTCCTCTTCCTCATCGGTCGCCAAGGTGACCTCATCCCCGAATTCCTTCTTCGAGCCCCAATATTGAAACAGGCTATTTTTGGTATTGTCGTAAGCCAACTCGGCCCGTACCATTGTCCCCCCTAACGAAAAGAGGCAGCCGGCAAGCACGAGCTTGACTGTTATCCCGAGCATCCCATCAAGTTGTCGAAGGGTAAAATTCATCCCCCAATGGGTGCCGTAGCCCAAGCGATTCGTCAATCCCGATTTTTGACTATCGAGCCACGGCCCGATAAAATCGCCTCCCTTTATCAACCGCTTCGGTGTCGAGAATATGAATGACGCCGCTGACGGAGCTTTTCACCTTGATCGGCTCCCAACGCTGCAAATCCGAGGAGGCCTCGATGGTGTATTCCCTGCTTGGCAGCGCCTCCAAGGTGATTTGAGCCCCTTCCGGAAACACATGGATCGTCAGCTCGTTTGACACGTCGTCACTCGTCGGAGCGGGCGGCACATAAACATTGTCAATGAACGCGGCATCGCGAAGCACACCAAAGCTCCCATCCTTCTCATAACGCCACTCAAGCTTGTTCAAGCCACGTGGGACCGAAAACGAAAAGCGTTGCCACCCGACATCGCCCGACCAGCGGCGGAGAGCTCGGCCGTTGAGATAGAATACCAGAAAGTCCCAATCCGGCTCCGAGCTGACGCGAAAATCGAACGAGGCCGTTCCCGCCCCGGTGCTCATCTCCAAGGCGAGTGAGCTTGTCCCCCCGTCACGGATCGAGCCGGACTTGGCCGCAAAATCGCCGCCCGACATCGCATTCCCTTGTACATGCCATGACTGGTCCGAAGGGCTTGACCAAGGAAGCTTCGAGAAATCACCTGTCTCAAAATTCTCCGTGAACCGGCTCACCTCAAAGAGAGCCTTAACGGACATATCTCGATCCACTTCCAGCGCCAATGGATTTTGCTCCGAAGTGACATCCCCTTGCCACTCCGAGAATTCGAAATTCGCATCGGGCCGGGCCGTCAAGGTCACCTCGGAATTCGCGGGAAAGGCGCCACCACTCGGAGATACGCTGCCGCCGGGCGAGCTGGCGATCGCCACGTTGAAAAACTCTTCCGCTTCAGTCGGCTGAAACGCATATTGCAGTCCGGCTTGGCCCGAATCTCCCCCAAAGCCGTCGACGGCGATTTGATAGAGCTGATTCGAGGAGACCGCCATCGTTAAGGCACTTGTCTTTTGGCCTTCGGCATCGTCATTACTGGCCACCCGGGTTAAATTGCTCAATTGACTCCCTGTATAGACAGCCAGCAACGTATCGAAATCGGAGCTCCGGGTGTTGAGCTGCAGCGAGCCGTTTGCCGGGGCACGCCACCGATACCAAATCGAATGCCCCCCTTCGTTGTCCGCGTGCAATGGCTCGCCTTCCTCTTTTGTCGCATCGTCATTGACCGCGGCCTCGAACCCACTCGTCCCCTCCAATTGCACGGCATGCCGGAACATATCGTTTGTCGGACTGATAAAACGGACCATTAAGGTGTCGGGAGGTCCGAGATTCCCGGCATAATCCTTGGCAAACGCCTGCACGACATTGTCTCCGGGCGGCAGCGGGACTCGACTCTGCCATGAGACCAAACCTCGCGGGTCACCCGACAGACTCGTCGGCAATTCGTCCAAACGAGCGCCATTGACCTCGAAGACGATATTGCTGATGCCCGAGTCGTTGGCCACCGGCTCGCGCGCAGTCCCGGAAAGCAGAAACGATTCCCGGTCCGTTAAGACATTGCGGTCTTCACTGTCGATCACAACCTGAGGCGGGTGCGTGTCCGGCTCGGCTCCGGGTGCAACTCGCAATCGGATGTCGCCGACGCTGTTGGTCGAGCTGTCAAGGCCGGCAACAGCAATGCGATAGGTCTTACCGCGTGCGGCCTTGAACGTCACATTGGGCGGCAGGTCGTTCACCACATCATTGGTGGATGACGCAATCGACGTGAGCGTTTGCAGCTCGTTTCCAGTGTACACCGCCAAGACAGCGTTGAAAGAGCTTCCGGCGGCATCAATCAGCACCTCGGAGGCAACCTTGGGCGACCAATCCCACCAAACACTCGCATCCGTTGTCGCCACCTCCGCGTGCTTCGGCTCGCGCGGCTCCAAAGATGCAAAATTGTTCGTATGTTGAATCACTGCCCCCTCCGCGGCTATCTTGAATGCGTTGGTGAAATCGTCATTGCGCGGTCTCGGCACGACGGTATAGGTGAACCGATTGGTGGTCGCCGCGATCACCGGCTCGTCTTCCGCGGTGTCAGCGGCGGTCAAGTCCTCCCCCCTGCTCCTTAATCTCAAGTCGAATCGGGTTGCCGCGGAGAGATTCGGGGTCGCAACCAGTCCGGTAAACCGGTTATCCTGGTCCGGATCGGTAAACGAGATCAGGTTTGTGCTCATCCCGAACAGCCCCGTCATGGTCATATTGGTAAATAGGTTCGCATTCGTTACTGTGACCGCAAATTGATTCGTAGTCCCTTCCACCAGGACCTGGTTTGTCGACGGCTCGACCAATAGCTTAAATTCGTTGGTGCTCGTCGGCGTCGGTTGCGGCTGCTGACCGGGCGTCGGTGGCACCGGCGGTTGAGCCATTAGGACGGGAAGGAAAAAGCCAAGCGCTATCACCGCCAAGGCATAAACCCACTGTTTGATAACCCCTATGCCGCACGGGCGATCCTCGATTGCTTGACACCAAATCGCTAAAAGACGTTTCATCCGTTATTCTCCTATTCAGATCGATCGACTCGCAACACCCGGTAAAATCGGCTGAGCTTCTCGGAAACCGCTCCATCGGTGAACGTCGTCTCGTTTCCGGAGGCGGTCACAGCATCGCCCAAATCGTTCCATGCGGGGTCGGTAAGCTCATTCTTATACTGCAATTGATACCGTGCTCCAGGCTCGGAACGCCAAGTGACTGAAAGCCCTCCCGGACCAAGATCGGTCTCAAGAAGCTCAAAACCTCGATTGCCGGTCGATTCAAAGTTCTTGCTCCCCGGAGTCGGGGAGCTCAACCGAACAAAAGGCGGCGCCCCCCCGTCCGGCTTCCTTCCCTGGCTGATATCGGTTTCCTGCACCTCATACGTAACCGCGTCAATCGGATCTCCGTTCGGCGCAAAAAGGCCGATTTCCTCTCCCTCCCGGTCGAGCCGGAAATTGGTATGCAAGTCATCGTTCTGAGCATTCTGGTCGGTCTCCTCGTCCGCCCACACGAGCAGGAAACCTCCTGCCGGGATCGTCGTGCCGGCGGGTATACGCCACTGAGCCGGCTCCTCGAGATCGTCGGTCAGACCGTAGCCGGAGAGATCGACCGACTCCGAGCCCGGATTGAACAGCTCAAACCAGTCGTCGTAATCCCCATCGGCCGGATCGGCCAACGCAAGATCATTACTCGCCATCCATTCGTTGATGACCGCCCGCACCGGTAGGAAATCGGCGTCATTCGGCTCACCGAGTGTCGGAATCTGAAAGAGCTGCGGCCGAAGCGCTCGGCCGTCCGGAAAGGCACCGATCGAGCGCCCCGGCGAGATGGCACCGTAATTGACAAAGTCGGTGAGGATCGTCTCATTGCCATGCCTTCGACTCAAAGCGACCGCCCCGTCGGCCCGAGCAATGCGGAAATCGGTATGCAATTCGCCGCCATTCGACTCTCCCTGCTCCCCGTCAGCCCAAATCACAAGGAATTGCCCCGGCTCCAGTGTTGTTCCCGTCGGGAAACGCCACTGCCGGAGAGCGGTGTAATCGTTGGAGAGATAGAACGGGGCCAGAGAGATCGGGCTTGTGCCGCTATTGTAAAGCTCGATCCAGGGATCCCGGTCCCCCGCCCTGTCCTGAGCGCCGTTCACATTACGAGGTAGGACTTCATTAATCCAGAGATCCGGAAACGAGGGCATGGCGGCCTTAACGGAATTCTCGCTGCCGGGGGTCGCTCGACTCGAGCCCGATTCATCAGCTCCGGCTGTGCCCGTCAGTCCGCCCCCATCCAATCGGACCGTAACGGGTGGCGATCCCGGCTCCGCGAATGTCCAATAGCTTAGCGTGTAATGCTCTCCCGTCGTCAACGGCGGCGTGATCTCCTGAACGAGAATCGGCCCCTGGTCGCCATCTTCTTGCCGTTGCAAAAGCAAGGAAAGATCGCCGGAATGCCGCTTCTCGGCGGTCACCGTTGCCGTGCCGGATCCCGG
>JAHEOI010000171.1 GCA_018610125.1 Verrucomicrobiota bacterium | reverse complement strand
GGACGACCGTCGTGCCGCCATGCCAATGGGGGGCCTTGCATTTTTCCCAGCGGGCAGATGCGCGTCGTGCCCCAATCGGCGAGGGTGGCTGCCAATGCGGTGGCTTCGGATCGGGCCGCGCCCAACCCAACGGTCGAGACTTTTTCCCGTACTGTCTCGGCACCGCTCAAGGCTTCTTGAAGGTCGCTTACAGCTTTGACATAGACAAAGCGGTTCAGACAGGAAAATTGAAAGACCGGGTCCTCTTCGTAAATAACGGTCCATGCCGTGGAATCATCACTGAACCAGCTTTTTGTTTCCTCCAAGTGGGCTGCTCGCATTTCGTAAACATTGCGCGCCGATTTGATCCGGGTTGCTTCCTCGACTGAAAGCGGGCGTCTCGGCTCCTGCTCTTCCAAAAGAGTCAATTTTTCGGCTAGGAGCCTGGCAAAGGTTTCGGGCGAGATGTTGCCGCCGTCTTGGACATAGATAACCTGTGGGGAGAGGCAGCCCAATTGGTCCCAATGGACGATATCCGCGGCGGCTCGGTCGACAAGACGCTGGACCGTAAGCGCTCCGGGCGCTTGATTCGTGACAAAGGCAAAGCTGACTTTGTGTCCGTAGCCCAAAAACCGTTGTCTCGCTTGAAGTCGACCCCGGATTGCCGCGATCGTCTCGTCGCTGCCGGTGGCTGTGACGCAGTCGGACTCCGAAAACAAGGTTTCTTCGAGGGACTCGTTCCCGCCGGACCAGGAAGCGATTTCCAGACAGGCTCCGAGCTTGGGATCGGTTTCATAGAGGGAATGACCAAAGAGCCGAGTCAAAAACGCCACGCCCTGAGCGCACTTGACGAACTGGGAGGAGCGCACCAGAAGACCGGAGATAATGGACATGAAGGTGGGATTGGGGATGGTGCCGGCCGTGACGTGCGTTAAAAGGCGCGGCCCCGTCGCTTTGGAGGCCCGTTGTTGCTCCCGATCGTCCGGATTTGACACCAGTGAGTCCAAACGCTGCGGGTGGCCAAACTCCTGCTTGATCCAATATTCCAGATTCTCCGTGGTAAGCTGAGCAAAAAAGGCATCGAGTCCGCGAGCGAGGGTTTCGGGCGAAAAGCCCGTCGCTTGCGGCGATTGCTCCATGGCCAATTGCCGGAGCGAGTAGCTCGGATCGAGCCAATGCCGGCTTACCTCGTAAAGTGAGCGTATCAGATCGGTGGTCGAGCGGGCCGTCAAGTAATTGGCGCGATTTCGCCGAAGAGCTTCGCAAGCTTCGGCCAACATCAAGCTTGTCAACTCCGCGTCGTCCGGCAAATCCGCGATGAAATAGTTCGGTAGGTTCATAGCAGTGGCTCCTGTTGGAGAGGTTTCAAGACTCATACGGGCTTTTTCGCAGTTGCTTCCGAATCAGATGGAGACAAGGGAGGCCGACAAGGGAGAGAGCCACAAAGGAGCCAAACGTGACAAAGATGACCAAGAAATGGGCCGGTTCGGTCGTCTTTGGCTCCAGTGCCTTAACCCATAATCCGGTGATCCAGTGCGCCAAGGTGCCAATCAGTCCGCCGATCGTAATGAACAGGCCGAATACGCGACCTCGGATTCGGTCCGGTACGGATTCCATAAGGGCCGCTTCCACCATAGGGTAGCTCGCCATGAAGAAGAAGCCGTAAGCAAAGAACGCCGGGATCAACCAAGCTTCAGAGATCCATGGAAAGGAAAGGATGACGCCGGTGGCTACGAGTAAAGCCAAGGCAATGTATCGAAAGCGTCCCCGATCACTCAAACGCCCAAAGAGTGGATTGCTGATAATGGCGGCGAGAAAGATGGCGGAAATAGCAAGGCCGGTTTCGCGCTGATTGAAGCCATGGGCCTTTTGAAGAAAAATCGAGCTGAGACTCCCCATTCCGTTACCGGCAAAATCGCGTAGGCTAAAGGCAAGGCATGCCAGGAGGAACAACCCGACCAACGCGATCGAGGGCGAAAAGCCTTGTTTCGAGCCGAAATCGGAATCCTTCGAGGCAATTTGAGCTTCCGCTGTATTTCCGGGATTATCGACCGCGAGCCACGCAAAGACCAAGGCAGCGGCGATGCCGAAGAGCCCCATTTCCAGAACGGGGGCACGCCATCCGGCGATTTCACCGCGCCAACCAGTATAAATGGGTGATAAGAAAAAACCGAGCCCCGCTCCGAGACCGACCCATCCGAGTGCCTTGCCTGCCCGAAACGGGAACATGCGGACAATTAATGCGGTTGCGCACGGATGGTAAAAGCTCCCGCCGATTCCGGCTAGAACGACCGAAGCCACCGCCCAGTTGTAGTTGGGCGCTAGGGAAAGAGCAATGAAGCCGGCGCCATTGATGATCAGGCCGAGCGTCAGAAGGTGCTTCCGGTTGAAGTGGTCCGCCAGAATCCCGATCCCGTAACTGGGTATGAAGTAAGCCAAGCCGAACAATGTGACCAGTGAGGTTGCAAGATCCAGATTGGCAAGGCCTAAATCCTTTTTTATCAAGAGGTAGAGCGGGAGGAGCGCGACATGGTAGACGTGCGTGCAGCCATGCAGCAGCCCGCAAAGCCAAAGCATCCGCGTCTTGTCAGGTTCCAAGTCTGTCACGTCGGGTCTCTTTTAACATACACAGGACGGTAGGGGTTAAGGGCTCATTAACGAGCATCCTTTTGGCTCCGCGTCGGAGGCCCTGCCTGAAAGCCGCATCCCTTTTTCCTCCATAGCTCCAATATCTTGCGTTTGGATCGCCATGACCGAGCGCACATTGGCCAGGTCGAAAACTTCAACGAGGCCGGTTTCTCCGTGAGGTGACGGACCGCCTGTTTCCGGTGAAACGATGCGGGCACGTGCCCACGGCGGCCATTGGAAGAGACGTTCAGAGAGGGGAGGGGGAGTGGTCCCGGCGACGTGATCATAGGCTTGAGCACTCAGCTCACTCATTCCGTATTCACAGATGATGCGGCTTTCTTCAACCCCCAGCAAACGATGGATTGCCCGGTAGAATACCTGTTTGGAGAGGTTGCGGACACGTCCTTTATAGCCACCTGTCTCCATGATTCGAGATCCGATCGGCAGGGCGATCCGCTGTTTGGTTTCCGAAAGATGATCCACAAGCTGCACCAGCGAAAACGCGGTGGCAAGGATCATCGTCGATTCCCCTGTCGTTTCTGCCGCCCGAAGAAATTCGACTGTCTTGCCGCAATCGATATTCCACAGCCCGGTCTCGTCGACATAACCGGTCGCGATGGAATCGGGCGCACCCCACGATTGACGGATGGATTCCACCATCCGGACCAATGATGAATGAGGCGCGCTTCCTTGATCCGGCATTAGGAGGAGTATCGGAATGCCGCTTCGTTCTTGCCAAGCGGCCATTTCCCACTGCCTATTCTCGCCGACAGTCTCAGGAAGCATGTGGGGGCGAAACCATAGCCGGCAGGCCTCCTCGTATAGCCTTAGCGATTCGGCATCGTGCCAGTGAACGCTTTGGTCGTTACTCGTGGTCCCGCTTGAGTGGAAGGCGGTTTCACGTTCCGCTGAAGGGAGGCTGGTGATGGGAAGGGTTTTAAAGGCATTCGTCGAGACCGTTGGGATTTCGCTCCAATGTGGGACCGACTCGGGCACTCGCCGACGGCGCTTGCAAAACTCACGATAGGCGGGAACAGCATCGAACTGAAGGGCAAAGAGCTCCAGCGCCAGGGCGTTGAAATCCTCCTCCCGCGTGGAAGCCGCGGGCTTATCTTGAATGGAACCCTGCATCTCTTGCCGCATCCACTGTCGGAGGCGCTCGATAAAATTCGAGAATGAGGATTGGCCTGCCATTGGCTTGAGTGCGTTGCAGCGGGGTCAAAGGGCTTGGCTTTGAATCACCAGGAGCCAATCGTGGGAGCCCGGAGGCTCAAAGAGGAGCCGGCCTTCGGACAAATGGGGAATGGCGCGCGATTCTTGGCCGTTGCGTGGATTCAGCCAGGTGGCCGATCGCGGTCGGGGCAAATGGCTTGGATTTGTCGGAATCGGCTGGCGAGTCGGAGTATAGATAACGACTGTATCACGATCTTGGTTTGCCGAGGCGGCAATGTAGGAATTGGGAGAGGAGCTGGGCTGTTGAGCAATCACCTCAGGGGTCGGCTCAAGCGTCCAGAATGGCAATGTGGAGAAGGCATCGGCAAGATACTCAACTTGTTCCGCTGCCGGCATGGATAATCCCTGTTCCCAAGGCAACGGAACACCCGAGCCGGGCGCCCCAACCGGCACCTCGAGGCCATTACTCCATGCCCAAACCCCGTGTCCCCCATAATTTACTCCGGCTGTCGGAGCATTCAAAAGACTCCAATACAACGTGCGTCTGACTGTCAATGCATTGTGAGCTTCGCTATCCGGGCTCCCCCAGCCTTCGAATGTCGGTTGCAAATTAATAAACGGGCGATCCACATAGCGCTGCGAGGCCGTCGAAACCGGTCCATCGACCAGCCAGCCACGGGCTTGGGCATTGCGATCCTGACCGCTCTGGTATCCGATGATGTCGAGCCATTCTTCCTCGTGGAATTCGGACCAGTAGTCGCTCATAGGCGCCCCGTGCAGGGCCACCGGAGCGTGATCAACAGGACCGAAAACGGATTGTCCGATCCGCTTCCAACGCCCTGCAAGCTTCTTGTTGGAATGGCCGTTTGCCCTCAATATCCACACGACGTCATTGGCTCCCCACCTAGCGACCATGTGGCGAGCCAATAGGATCGCCTGGTCCTCCGGTAAACGACTCAAGGCGGGTGATCGGTCGCCTCCGCCCGTTTCCGGTCCCCAGAACATTACCGGCGCCGTCAGAAAGCCTTCGTGATTGGCGATCTCGACCCGTTCGTCAAGCCTTTGAAAAAACTCGGGATGGATACGGATACGATCTTGGCCACTGAAAGCGGACCTTTCGTTGCGGTCGCCGCTTGGCGCCCCGGGCCAACCGGTGGCCATCCATTCGATGGCATTGAACTGTTGACGCTCGCGCTCGGTCAGATAATACACCCAATCCTTCTTCGTCGCCTTCAAAGCGCTATTCCAAGCAAGGTCGCCGATCCAAAGGAATGGGGTTCCATCCTTGAACTGGAGATGGTCTCCTTCGGGAGCCACTTCGACGGGACCATGATAATCGAACCGGTTTTGGTGGATCGGTGCAGAGCAGAGCAAAAAACCCGTCCGGCCATGGAGTCCCTGATTGCCGGGATCGGAGCAGGTCGTGCGAAACTCCCATCGCCCGACTTCGTCCGGTGAGAAGCGGATACGCCAGGTGTCGCCGCCGTCCCAAAACCCATAGACCTGTCGCTTACGCCCGGTGGGGGAGGTGAATTCGGCGCGCAGCTCGACTTGCTGCAGCGGGTTATCGTACGGCTTTGAGCTGATTAGCGTGCGCTCAAACCGGTCGTACTTGGGAACCAGATGCTTGGCTTCTTCTCGCTGTTCCTTGGGCGCCCGGACACACCCGGTGAAGTGCGCGAGCAGTATGATCGGAAGGAACAGGCTCGAAATGAGCAAGCTTCGAATTCGGTGTCGTATTGGCAGCTCCCAAACGGGTTTCATAATTGACGTGCCGTCCATTTCGATAGTGAGGCAAATGAAGGCGCGTGTCAAACGAGGGTGACGCTACTTGTCCGACGTGTTAAGATCCTCCGGCAAATAGAGGAACAAACAGCGAACCATGAGCGCCTCAAACGTACCTGTTGAAGTCACCGATCCCGTCAACGCGCGAATTTTGGCCATTTCCGAGGATAAGCTCCAAGGATTTCAGCGGGATCCGTTGGGCCAAATTGCCGAGCAAGCCGATGTGGAACTGCCGGTTGTGAAGGAACGCTTACGGGCGATGCTGGAAGCCGGTACCATCCGGCGAATTCGCCAAACATTGTTGGCAACCAATCTTGCCAAAGGGGCTTTGGTGGCTTGGCAAGTCCCTCAGGATCGCTTGGACGCGGCCTTCAATTACATGTTTCAGAATGACCCCTTTTCCGGACATGTGGTAACTCGGTCCACAGACCCTGCGAGCGCCGGGGCGAATTACAAGTTATGGACAACGGTCAAGGTTCCTCAGGGGTATTCTATGGTGAAGCATTGTCGCCTCTTGCTGCAAGCCACGGGGGCCGAGACCTTTCGATTAATGCCGGCCAAGCGACTCTTCACGCTGGGAGTTGGGCATGTTCGTCGACGCGGTACCGAGCCCGGGAGTAAGGTGGATACCCCGGCTGAAGCCACGCCGGTAAGCATCGTGAACCTGAACGAACGGGAATGGCGCGTCTTGACGGCATTGAAGCGGGAGTTTCGCTCGGACGAGCTTCAACGGGATCTCTGGCGGCCACGGGCCGAGGAAGCCGGCGTCTCGCTCGACACCTTCCTGAATGTTGCCGAGGATTTGAATCATCGACAGGTGATCGGGCGCTTCTCGACTTTCCTTGAGCATGTTAAACCGCATGCGAATGGGGAGAGGGTAACTCGGTTTAATGCCTTGTTTCATTGGGCTGTTCCGGAAGGTCGGGAAATCGAAACCGGTCAAGAGGTGGGCCGGCACCACATCATGACCCATGCCTATTGGCGGGAAGGCGGCCCCGAGTTTCATAATGTCAACATCATGGGAGTCGCCCACGGTACCGATAAAGAATGGTTGTTGGCACACAAATCGGCGATTGACGAGCATCTTAAGTCAAAAGGGATCCCGATCTACTACACCAACGTCTTTTGGGGAGGCAGAAGTGAGATCAAGCCGTCCGAGATATCCCCATTCATTTACGCCGATTGGTGTCGCGAAATGGGGATCGATCCCGAAACGATGCGAGAAGAGGAGGAGACGGAGGAGCTGGTTACGTCTCCCTGACCGGTCCAAGGCAACGCCTCACCGGCTATTTCTCATCGAACTGGCGGATAATCAAAGATTCGATCTCTTCGAGGGCCTGTTTGGCGTCGGTGCCGTAAGCTTCCACCGTAAGACGACTGCCGGGGCCGGCGGCGAGCATCATTAAGCCCATAATGCTCTTTCCATTGACCTTTTCGCCATCCTTTTCAACGAAGACCTCGCTGTCAAAACGGTTGGCTACTTTGACAAACATTGCTGCGGGCCGGGCGTGGATTCCCAATTTGTTGGTCACCTCGATTTCCCGCGATAACGTATTCGTATTCCCCTTGTTCTTGGCTCGTTTAGCAGTGCTCATTCTCAGTTAGAGTCGTCTCCGATTACACCTATGCAATAATTTGCGGTATATTCGGCGATTTTCAACGCCGGGCTAGGGATTTTTGGTAGCGCCCATCTTGGCAATTAATCGTTCGTTGAGCTCTTTGGCCGCGTTGTAGCCGGAAGTTTTCAACTTCATTTGGAAGGCGGCCACCTCAATCAGCCGGGCCAAGTCACGCCCCGGACGAACCGGGATCGTGATCTTGGGAATCTGGATGCCCAAGATGTCGGTATGCTCTTCTTCCATGCCGAGGCGATCGATATCATCCGTCTCATTCCAGGTCTTGAGGTTGATGACGATGTCGACTCGCTTTTCACTGCGGGTGCTCCGCACGCCGAACATGGCAGCGACATTGATGATTCCGATCCCCCGGACCTCCATATGATTCCGGGTAAGCTCGGAGCTTGTCCCCACAATTTCCCGTTCGTCCACCAATGTGACATGGGTAATGTCATCCGCGACCAAGCTGTAACCGCGCTCGATCAGGGCCAGGACACTTTCGCTCTTGCCGATTCCCGTCTCTCCTTTAATCAGCACCCCGACGCCATGAATGTCGACCATACTGCCAATCTCGGTTCGATGGGGCGCAAACATCATCTCCAGCGCCAACGTCGCGAGATTGATGAATTTCATCGTGATCAGGGGGGTTTTAAAGAGCGGGACTTGAACGCGCTCAACCGCTTCGAGGAACTGTGAATCCGGATTCAGGTTGCGACCGAAAACGATGCACGGGATTTTGTAAGAGAGGACACGGGAATAACGCTCCTGCCGGTCGGGGTCGTTAAGCGTCTTGAGGAAATGGGCTTCCGCACTGCCGATTACCTGAACGCGCTTGCTTGCGAAGTAACGAGTGAAGCCTGCCAGAGCAAGTCCGGGCCGATTGACAGTCGGCTCACGAATAATGCGCTGCAAGCCCTTTTCTCCGGCGACAAGCTTGAGCTCGAGCTGTGTCCCGTAACGGTCGAAGAAGCTTTCGACCGTAACGACATCCCGTTTGACACTCGCGTGTTTCTTCGATGCCAAAATTGCTAACGATCTTTAAAGATTGAAATCCGGTCCGAGGTAAATCTCACGCGCCCGAGTGTCGTGAACCAAAAACTCAGCCGTCCCTTCGTAGACCACTTCGCCTTTATGGATAAGGTAAGCCCGATCCACCAGCTTTAGTGTCTCTCGCACATTATGGTCTGTTATCAAAACCCCCAGTCCGCGATCCTTTAGCCGCCGGACATTTTTCTGGACCTCATAGACCGCTATGGGATCAATACCACTGAACGGCTCGTCCAACAAGAGGAGTTTGGGACTCGTGACAAGGGCTCGGGTGATTTCCAGCCGGCGTTTTTCACCGCCGCTTAAGGTGTAAGCGCGATGCTTGGCAAGCGGGGCGAGCTCGAGCTCATCGAGGAGATACTTCAGCCTCACTTTGCGCTCTTTGGCGGTCATTCGGCAGGTCTCCAAAATGGCAAGGATATTCTCCTCGACGGTTAGCTTGCGAAATACGGACGGCTCTTGGGGGAGGTAGCCGATACCGAGGCGGGCCCTTTGATGCATCGGTAAGGCGTTTATCTTGCGGTCTTGAAATATGACCTTGCCGTCGTCGGGCCTGACAACACCGACCACCATATTGAATGTGGTTGTCTTGCCAGCGCCGTTTGGACCGAGCAACCCGACGATTTCGCCCGGCTCAACGTAAATCGAAACACCGTTAACCACACGCTGGCGTCGGTATTCCTTAACGAGATCCGTTGTTTTGATAAGACTCATGCTTGATAACCCGCGATGCCGCTGTAATGAGGAGCAAAAACAAATGGGCCGGGTGGGGGGCTGAAGCGCTTAGCTCTCGCCCGATTGTTCCCCTTTTTTGGGGCTCGATTGACTCTCCTGGGGCAAGACCATGCGATAAGAACCTTTTGTGCGGAAGCGCCTGGTCTTGTTTTCCAGAATAAAGACCGTCCCTTTTTGGCCTTGCAACGTCGTTCCGCTCGAGCCGGTTAACTTGGGCTTCCCTTTTAGCTTGAACCGCTCGTTGTTACCATTATAAGTCAAGCGATCCCCTTGTGCGTGATTGGCGCCTTGGTTGAGATGAACGGTGCCACTGGCCAAGATCGACGTCAGCTTGGTATTGCCGGACGGTGAGGTGAGATTGAGTCGGTCGCATTGGAGCTTCCAAGATTTCGCGCCCATTGTCTTGGGGTTGAAAAACTTGGGTATCAGGGAATTCCGATCGGGATCATTTGGCGTTGAAGCGGACGACGCTGCCGAGGCCCCGGCATGGGTGAGCTTGACACCCTTGGCGGCTTGAATCTTGCGGATTCGATGGCGTTCTTGATTAAAGAAAAGGGTCATAAGCCCGCAACCAAGCTGCCAATCTTGATGTTTTACCCTGACGTCACCGGTAAAGACCGCCTGCTTCGAGCCGATTTCGTAATCCCTTGATCGAACCCGAATCGGCGTGTTTCCGATTTTGACCGGCACTGAAGTCGCTCGGCCCGCCTCGGAATCATTCGTCGGTGAGCTACCGTCCGGTAGAGGGAGGATTTTGACGAAGGCTTGCTCGCGGGCGGTAAACACCCGTTTTGCCGGGTAAAGGATCAAGCGCTTGGCTGAGCCTTTGTACCGCGAAGTCTGCCAGGAAGGTTTACCGCGGATCGTTATCCGTGGCTCTCCATTACGATCCCGTTTGAATGCCAGCTTTTCTCCGTTAGCTTGAATGGTTGCCTCGTCGCTTCCCTTGGCCGTAATGGCGACCTCGCCTTCGGCAGTCATGTTTTGGACATGTCGACGTGCTTTATCGAGCTGAACCGTCATTGCGCTGCACTTGAGATCGACGGTCGACGCTTGGGAAGCCTTGACACCGCCTTCGAACCGAATTCTTCCGTTTTGAAAGCGATACCGGCCCGCTTTGATGTGAATGGCCTTCGATGGTGCGGAGCCGGACTTGGTTTCGGTTTTCGATAGCAGTAATCCCTCCGCCTTGGGAAGGTTCAAGAAGGCATTTCGCTTGGCCTCAAAGTGTTGGGCGGCGGGAGCGACCGTCAGCACCTCCCCGCCCCCATTAGCTTGTTCTGTCCGCCATTTCGGCGAGCCGGTGATCCTTACCGATGCCGCGGCTCCTTTTTCCGCGGCTGCTTGATACACCGCATTTGTACCGGTTACGTGAATTTGGCGGCCTTTCTGATGGAGGTCGATCCGGACGGCCTCGTTGGCAATGACTTCTTGGAAAGCATGGGACCTTGGATCCAATTTGGTTTCAAGGGTGCCGCATGTTACCGTGATCCGATCCGGAGCGGTTGCGGTTACATTGCCCGAATAAAGCGCGCGATCGTCGCCGAAGCGATACTCAAAGTGCTGTGACTCAATCTGCAAATCGTCGATCGGGCTATCCGGGGAATCGGATTCCTTGGCCCCGGGGAGAGCGTGTAGCTTCGTGGTGACCTGGTTGGAAATCACCAATCGCGATTGGGGGCGGTCCCACAGAAAGCCTTGTCCGGTGAGGGTGAAGCCATTGTTGCCGCTGCGCATCGTGATCTTCCCGTCTGACGAAGCACCGAATTCTCCGAAATGGCACTTCGGAGCTTCCATGATCAGGTCGACTTTTCGGTCCGGCTTGTGGCGATACGTCTTGAGCTGAAAATCCTTAACGATGACGCGTTCACCTTGAATGCGGGCACTCTCGTAAGTGATCAATCGAGTGAGCCGTCCCTGGTCATCGTAGCTTGGCTGGCGAGAGCCGCCTTTAATGCGACTTTCGGAGCCGACCTGGGCGCGAGCGATCTCCGGTGTGCCGGCCGGCAAGGTCAGCGTCATCGCG
>JAHEOI010000170.1 GCA_018610125.1 Verrucomicrobiota bacterium | reverse complement strand
AGCGATGCATAAGGCATCTCTTGCGTTCCCCAGGCATCGCCGCGAGTCTGCTGAAGCAACAAGCGCATCAACGGTTCAAGCTGTTTGGCGTTGACCTGATTTGCCAGGATCCTGGCGGGGCCCGCGACTTCCGAAGGGCGCACGGATCCTGAAGTGAGCATGCTCGTCAACGCGTCGACCACTTCGCTCGAGCGCACATTGGCGAGCGCAAATTGACGGTGCTCGGTCTTTTCAAACTCCAATTCCCCACGTCGGTAAGCCGGAAGCCAGCGGGACTGAAGTCCATCCACCGTCCGCTGCAGGGCATGTCTGATATACCGGTCGGTGGGGTGGTCCAACGCCCGTAAGGCCACCTTCAGGGATTGCGTCTGCGGGACAAAGCCCGCCGATAGGACCGCCTCCATGCGGACTCGCGGGTGTGGGTCATGAACGGCTTCGCTCAGCAAATCAAGCGGATCGGTTATGCTATCGTGCCAATATCGGACAACCCGCACCGCCGCGGCGCGCGCTCGCGGTTCTTCCGACCTCAAGACATCCCTAAGCAATGCTTCGTTGACAACGCCTATTGTCTGGTAGCTCCAAAGCGCCTCAAGACGATGATGCTCGAAACCGTCCGCGTTGGGATCAAGCGATTCGACCCATTCCCTTAGCTCCTTGGCGACCTTGTCCGGATCGGCATCATACAAGAGCCGCTTCACTTGATATCGGGTCCAATCCTCGGGGGCCTTGAGGTGGTCGAGCAGCTCATGCAGAGCGAGGTCCGGCAAACCAGGTTTGTCAACGAGCGAGCGGTCCTTATGTCGAATCCGCCATATTCGCCCGTGCGAGTCGTCTCGTCGCGGATCTCTCAATGAGTGCTGCATGTGCCCTATAAGCGGATCATACCAATCAACGATGTAGACCGCGCCTCGCGGGCCGACCTCGAGATCGACCGGACGAAAATTGTGGTTATCCGATTTCAAGATCGGTGGCTTAGGGGAATAGCTAAATCCGGCGCCATCCGGCACCGGGCGGTATCGGGCAATAGCGTGGGACTTGTAACGGCATGTCCAAAACTCCCCGCGAAATTTCCGGGGCAGATGCCGTCCGGACACGAACTGGCCCCCGGAATGTTTGGTCGGACCCCGTGTGCTGCGGCGATATTCGATCTTCGTGCGGTTGTTTGCCGTCAGCGGCGCCATAAAGAAAAACCGCGGGTTATCGACCAGAATCTCCTGTCCCCAGCGATCGAAATCATGGCCCCACGGGTTCGACGCATTGTAGTCGGCATAGACATGGAATTCCTGGCGCCGAGGTCGGTATTGGAACACACCGCCATTCACCGACCTGACCACGCCGTGCGGTGTCTCGATGTTGGTATGCATGAAGGTGCCTTCCTGAAAGTAAAGCCATCCCCCCGGCCCCCACGTCCAGGCACTGATAGAATGATGGCTGTCCGCCATCCCGAATCCGGAAAGCATGACGCGGCGAACGTCTGCACGGTCGTCCCCATCTGTGTCCTTCAGAAACAGCAATTTGGTCTGATTTGCCGCGTAAACCCCGCCATCGCCCAGAGCAATTCCCGTCGGAATATAAAGCCCCTTGGCAAAAACGGTGGATTTGTCTGCCTGCCCGTCCTGGTCGGTATCTTCAAGGATCACAATGGTGTCATCCGCTTGATGACCGGGCTTAAGGTGGGGGTACGCCGACGAGCATGCAACCCAGAGCCGCCCCCTTGAGTCCCAGGTAATATGGATCGGGTTTGAAATCATCGGCTCAGCCGCAAACAGATTCGCCTCGAAGCCGTCGAGCAGTTTAAATGAATTCAGTTCCTTTTGCGGGGAGTGTGGGCCGACTGCCGCCCCCTCGCCAAAAACCAGACTCGATGCCAACGCGATGACCGCGACGGACACGGATCTTAAACACTTCATTGGTCTCATTGTTACTCGGGGACCCCTTTCTGGCGCAAGTCTTTCGTGCCAGCCATTTCCGAAAAGGATTGATGGCGGGACCCGGTGGGTGATAGCCTCATCAAGATCACCGGCATTAATGCAATGGCCCAGGGATCATCGGGAGACGTGCGTTCAAAGAAGGGCTTTTATGAAGGATGTCGTCATCTCTTCTGAACGGACCGGCCGTGGGAAGGCAATACCTCCGCCTTGCTGGATCAAACTTTTGCGCCGCAGCATTTCTTATATTTTTTCCCGCTGCCGCAGGGACAAGGCTCGTTACGACCGACTTTTTGCGTGGCTTGATAAGGAGTGGGCTTGGTCGGACCGTCCAGTTCCTTTTCGATCTCCTTTTCGATCTTTTGAGCGGCCATTTGCTGTTGGATCTCCTCGTCGTCGACACCGGGAGCACCAGTAGTTGTCCATCTTCGGATTTCCTCGACAGCATCCGTTACAGGAGGCTTGGCGTCGCGAAGGTGCTCCATTGGTCGTTCGGGTTCGTCGAGCAGTATCTTTTCTGATTTGGCCAGATCGATCATGTCTTCAGGTATTAATTGCTGCCGGAAGGCCTCGCGGACCTCTTCCAAGAGCTCACGAGCCCCCAAATTGAGTGTTGCAGCGACCAGGTATCCCCAAACCTCGCGATTTCCAGGCCGAGGAAACCGGGCGTTGTAAAGGCTACGAAAATATTCTATGACAGATTCTCGCGATAGCCTGCCCCAAACAACCAGACAGACCAACGCATTCATCCCATGGGAGCGCAGGCTAAATTCTAAATCTTCATTCTCAATGACCTGCTTTATGGGGTGCGGATCACCGTCAAAGACGCAGGCGAGGAGCCGATCGCCGTCGTTCGCGACAATTCCCTCGGTCGCGTTGATCGCTCCTTGTCCCAATTGAAAGAATTTCACCATGAGCGGATAGGCGCGGGGCTCCTGAAACTGAGCCAAGAGGAACATGGAATAGATGTGCAGCATGTAGCTCTCGTTTTCTTCCACAAAGGTGATAGAGTGCTCGGCCGCATCCAGTGCCTCTAACAGCGCCGGGGTAATCTCCTCTCGCTGTTCGACGGCTGCTCTCAAAGCCTTTTCAGGGAGGTGGCCTGTGGTGTGCTCGAGCTCTTTTAGGATTTCTTGTGTGGTCATACGAGAATCGCAACGCGCGGCGATGATGTTCTCTTTACGAGCCTCGGATCGTTTGGGCTCGATCGTCATCCGCAAATAATATCCCTGTTAAATCTTACCACCGAGTCGCTTGCCGGTCGACTCAAAACGCGCTGCTGGAAAGAAGGAAGAGCGGCGGCATTCAGCCGAGAAGGGAATGGGGATCGAAGAATGGGGATCGAAGTGAGGATGTTTATGGGAGTGCCGTTCTTACCATTGCTGTCGCGGTAGGGACGGCACTCCGCTGCCGTCCGCTCCCGGACGTCGGGGACGACGGCTGCCCCAGTCGCGTTGCAGTGTGAGAGTGAAAGGGGGGAAGGAAAAGCGATTTTGAACGAGATAGCTTGACATTGTGCGAGTTGATTGGTGTTCTTACCAATCCATATGACGTCGTGCGAATTGGCCGGACCGTTATAAGGTCGGTGTAAACGCAGAAGAACGTCAAAGAAATCGAATCGAAGTATTTCGGAGAGAGAATCAGGCTATTTGCCAATAAATTTATGAGGGATTTCAAACGGGTTATGAGGGCAGCGATACGAGGGCGAAGATTTTTAGGGGCCTGCCTTGCTTTCGGGGTGGCCATGAGCTCGAGCCCGGTTCAGGCCGGGGAGTTAGGGGCTGATATCTTTGGAGGGATTGGCGGACAAGGGAGCTCGATACCGGGTCCCTTGGTGGCTGACCTTGTCAATGATTCCCGATTTCCGGAAGACCCGGTTTTTTCGACGGCAACGGGGGATATCCCTCCTGTGGAAATCGGGATCCAATGGCCGGAACCGTTTGAAGAAACAGGTGACTTTGGGGACAATTACGGCTTGCGGATGCAAGGCTATCTGCAGGTTCCGGCGGATGGGCAATGGAAGTTTTTCGTGCGCAGTGACGATGGATCAAGCTTTCGGCTGAACCAAGATGGAGCCGATCCTGCGGGCGCCGAGGAGGTTGCGCGTGTGCCAGGGGAGGAGTGTTGCGACGGTTTTTTGGATGATGGGATCCGCAGCTCGGACCCCATCGAGCTCGAAAAAGGCAAGGAGTACTATTTCGAGTTCTTGTTAAAGGAGAACACGGGTGCTGAGTGGGGGCAGGTTGGTTGGACAGGACCCGAGATAGATACCCCCCAAGTGATCACAGAGCGATTCGTCCAACGGTTTGTAAGTGAGGCGGGGGCGCCGGTGATCACGAAGCAGCCTCAAGACCAGGAGGTCGATGAAGGCGATCAGGTCGTCTTTCAAGTTGCCGTCGATGCCCCCGCGCCGGTGGATTACCAGTGGAACAAGGATGGCGAGCCCATTGAGGGAGCGCAAAACGCTTTTCTGGAGCTCGAGAACGCGTCGCCTCAGGAGCATGGGGGCGCCAGCTTCTCGGTGGAGATCTCGAATGCCTCCACCGATCAGCCGATAACCAGTGAGCCCGCCACACTGACAGTGAATCCCGACACCACGGCGCCGCGATTGATCAGTGCGCGCGGGTCGGGTCGACAAGACGGCATCGTGGTCCAGTATTCGGAGGCGATTGACGAGGGATCGGCAACCGACGTCGCCAACTACACGATCACAGGGCAGGACGTGACGATTAGTGAAGCGACTTTATTGGAAGAAGATCGGGTGCTCCTGGATGTCAGCGAGTACACGGGTGATCCTATACGGCTCCAGGTTAGTGATGTGACGGACCGGAGTGTCAAGGGCAACACAATCGCATCGGATTCGGAGGTGCCGGTCGCCCTGGCGTTGACGTTGCGTGGCTATTGGCCGTTTAATGCCGGTGAAAGTGAGGTGGCCCTCGATCCCGCAGGCGGCCACCCGGGCCGCTTTAATGGGGATCCTGAATGGGTCTCTGATGCCGCACCTGTCGACCAAAGAGAGAATCCTTTTGCACTTAGCTTCGATGGCGATGGTGACTTCGTGCAGACCGACTTTTCAGGAATCGGGGGCGCTCAGGCCCGTACGGTCTCGGCATGGATCCGTCCCGACAATATTGCGGAACCGGCCGGCATTGTCTTTTGGGGCGGCAGCTTCACCGCTCAAGATCCGGGTGAAAAATATGCCTTCCGGATTAACGACGCCACGAGCACATTGCGGACGGAGGTCTCGGCCGGTAACAATTGGGCCTCGACACAGCTCACTGAAGGGGAATGGCATCATGTGGTATCGGTCGTGCCAAACATCGAGAATCCGAACAACGACGATGTGATCCATTACCTCAATGGGCAACTGGACCCCAGAGCCGGCGGGCAATCGCAACCCATTAATACCGATATTGAAGGGGACGACTCCGTCCCGGTGACCATCGGAGCTCAATCCCCCGAAGAGCGGGATATGTTTTTCACCGGGGAGGTCGACGACGTCGCGATCTTCAATCAAGAGCTGACCGAGGAGCAGATCGTGGCCCTGTCAAACGGCGAGGATCCGCTCAATATCGCCGAGTCGTTGACGGGTCCCCTCACCATTGCGCAACAGCCCCAAGGTCAAACCGTCACGGAGCTCCGTCCGGCCAGATTCTCGGTAAACGTGACGGGTTCCGAGCCCTCGGCGATAGAATACCAATGGTTCCGCAATGGCGAGCCCGTGCAAGGCGCCACGAAGGCCACATGGACCCTTGAGGAGCCCATAGCGAGTGAGAATGATGGTGACGAGATCACGGTAGAGGCCTTCAACACGGACGGTACCTTCAGCCGCGTGACCAGCGAGGCCGTCACGCTTACTGTTGAGAAGGACACCAGCCCGCCTCAGGTTACCGACGTGAAGGGCTTTGGCGGCGGTGTCAACCGCTTCACGATCCGATTTGACGAGCAGGTGGCTGAGAGCACGGCAACCAATCTGGCGAATTACTCGAGCGAAGGGTTGACCCTTGAGGGGGCAACGCTCAGTGAAAATGGCCGGGAGGTGACCATCACCACGAGCCAGCAGACCTTCGATCAGCAGTACAACGTGACTGTCGACGGAGTCAGCGATGTCGCCCCGACCCCGAATGTCTTGAGCACCGACGTCACCTTCACGTCGGTCCTCTCCTATTCGGAGGAGGTCCTAGTGGATAATCCGGTGCGTTACTGGCGCCTGGCTGAAACGAGTGGCACGACGGCCGCCAGTGTTGTATCGGGCGATGACGACCCGGCGACCGCCAACGGGACCTACGCCGGAGAGCCGACGTTGGGAGCCGAAAGTCTCATTTTGACGGATGCGGACAACCCGGCTGTCAACTTCGGCGGCGGCCAAAACGTCGATATCCCCAATGGCGGGGAAATCAATGTCGGCGGGCCGTATCAGCAGAAGACAATCGAGATGTGGATTCAACCGGATCAAATCCTCGGCTCGGAGCAGGCCCAGGGACTCTGGGAGCAAGGCGGGGCCACTCGAGGCATCGGACTTTATCTCATCGGCAATGAGGTCTTCATGAACGCTTGGAATAATGCCGACGACGGGGAGGGTACGCCTTGGGGCTCCGGCACCGAAGGCCAGGATCCTGTGTTTGTCGGCGGAGGCAATATTCAAGCGGGGCAGCCGGCCCATGTTGTCGGTGTCATGAACGGGGTTGCCAGTAACGACCTCAGCGGAACACTGAAGCTCTATGTGAACGGCGAGCTCGTGGACGAAACCGAAGGGGTCGGACAGCTCTTTGACCATGGTGGCGATGTCGATATCGCCGAAGTGGCCGACCTAACCCACACCGAGGTGGGCACCGGCAACTTGAACGGCACAATCGATGAGCTGGCGCTCTATAATACGGCGCTGTCACCCGAGCGAATCCAGGGCCACTTCGAAGCAGCCTTTAAGGGGGTGTTGAGTGGACCGGCCGCCATCACGAAGGAGCCCCAAGACAAGGCCGTCGCCGAGAACGGCACCGCCGAATTCAATGTCGAAATGGACGGGGTTCCGCCTTACGAGGTTACTTGGTTTAAAAACGGCCAACAGGTTAAGCAAGTCTCGACAGTGGAGAATAGCTCATCCCTCTCCTTTAAGGCGATAGCGGAGGAAAATGACACGACAGTCAGCGTCGACGTGAGTAATTCGGAAGGCGAGGTTAGCTCGAGGCAGGCAACCTTAACGGTTGAAATGGATACCCGCGCTCCTCAGGTGGCTGAAATCACGGCCGCCGCTGGTGAGAGCGGGATCATCATCATCGTGTTTGACGAGCCGGTCGAGGAAGCGTCGGCCACCGACATCAGCAATTATTCGATCGAGGGGGTGACTGTGACTGAAGCGCGGTTGCGACCGGATGGGCGAACCGTGGTGCTGACCACCGAAGCGCAGGAGGTGGACCAGTCAATAACCGTCGGGATCGATGGTATTAAGGACTTGGCCGCAGCCGCCAACGAAAGTGCGACAGAATCGACCGTGCAAGCGGCGGACCTCAAGCGCCCGGTCCAAGCCTATTGGGACTTCGAGGAAGACGGGAGCGACATTGTCGACCGAGTCAATGGTCATGACGGGACACTTCAAGGCGATGCGCAACGGACTGATGATACGCCCTCGCTGACCGGGCGAGAGAGCAGTTCGGCGGTGGAATTCGACGGTGACGGCGACTTTGTCGAGACTCCATATGCCGGAATCGGCGGCAATAATCCAAGGACCGTGTCCTTCTGGGTCAAGACGACCGACACGAGCACCCATGGGATTGTCGCATGGGGAGACGACTCGACGGCAGGCGAGAAATACCATATTCGCGTCAATGGTGGAACCGGCACCGTCCGTACCGAGGTCCAAGGCGGCAATAATTGGGGCTCAACGGAGATTGTCGACGGGGAGTGGCATCATGTGGCCTCGGTCGTGCCCAATAGGGAAGAGGCCGACAACCTGGATGTTATCCATTACGTCGATGGTGAGCTCGATCCGCGTCTCGGCGGCGCAAGCCAGCTTATCAATACCGACATCTCGAGCGATGATGCGGTTGCCTTGACGATTGGGCGTCGCACCCAGGGCGAGGCTCAAGACTATTTTACCGGCACGGTGGACGATGTCGCCATATTTGATGCTGCATTAACCGCGGGTCAGATCGCGGAGCTGGCGTCGGGACAGAGCCCGTTGAACATCGTGCAGCAACCTGAGGCCCCTGAAGCACCGGAGCTCAGCATTTCGCTGGAGGGGAGCGAGATCCGCATCGAATTTGACGGAAAGGCGACCTTGCAAACGGCGCCGTCCGTGACTGGTCCATGGGGAGACAGCGATCAGCAGGAGAGTCCGGCGACATTCCCTGTCAACGAGACGCAAACGCGATTCTTCCGGGTGGTCCGGTAATGTCACGGTTCCAAAGAGTGGGCCTTTGGCATCATGACTGACGCGTTCGGTTGAATAGCAGCAGTCATGGTGTCACATTAAACGTAGATCCCGAGGAACCGACCTCGAAACCAGGTATGAAATCAAAAATATCGTCTCGTGAAAACCGCGATTGTTTGGGGAAAGGGGCCATTGGGTTCACGCTCATTGAGCTCCTTGTGGTCATTGCCATCATCGCCATCCTGGCTTCAATGTTGCTCCCGGCCTTAAGCAGTGCCAAGGAGCAAGCCAAGAGGGCGAAGTGTAAGAACAATCAGCGTCAGATTGTCTTGAGCATGCAAATGTATGCCGATGAAAACGGCGGCGATTTCCCCGAGGGGGAGCGCCAACCGGGTTTTAGCCATTTCACGTTTCAAAGCCATGACAACATCGAATACATGCGAGAAACGGCGTCACTAACCACGAATACGTTGTCTTGCCCGAACAAACAGGATTGGTACCGATCGCAAAGCGTGGGGGTCCGCCTGGGATATTATTATTTGTTCGGCCATGATACCGACCATCCCTCACTCCCGCAGGAAGAGCCGAAATGGCCTTGGAAACCGGCGCCTTGGAATTCCCCTCAAGAAGATACAGCCCCGCCCCAATGGCCCATGGT
>JAHEOI010000169.1 GCA_018610125.1 Verrucomicrobiota bacterium | reverse complement strand
GCCTCAACCTGGCCGGCAGCAAGCTGGCGCGCGATCCGATCAGCCTCTTGTCGGGCCTTTGCCGCGTCCGAAAAGCCTCGAAGTCGCCGGCTCCCGGCGGTATAATCGGCCACTTCGTAGACCTCTCGGGTCCCTCCGTTCGGCAGGGTGCGGATCCGACGGTAGATCTTGATGCCGACATTGCCGACAGAAACTGTGGTAAATGGCCCGGGCTTGGACCGTCGATTGCCTTGGCCCTTCATAGGGCTCGAGTGTCGGCGCAGCGTCGGCAAAAATCAAGAAGTTTTCACGAGGGAGAAGCGGTAGGTTGCGTAAGTCCTTGGTATGGCGGAGAGAGAGGGATTCGAACCCTCGGTAGGGATTTTAGCCCTACAACGGTTTAGCAAACCGCCGCTTTCGACCACTCAGCCATCTCTCCAGACCGCTTCTACAATAACCCCCCTTGGCAGGGGGCGTCAATGATCGAGAGTCGACCGAAAATAAGCAATTTTTGCCGGCCGATCGTGTCGCAACGTCCGTTAATCGGTCTTAGGAAGAAAAGTCACCCTCACCCTTCCCTCTCCCATTGGACGGGAGAGAGGGTGCCCGCAGGGCAGGTAAGGGCTCAAATCGTAACGATCAACCACGATCATGAGACGTACAAGGTCGCTTGCAGATCGCGGACAACCACGCTGGTGAACGGGTAGCGCTGGGCAGGGTCTTGCTCCAGGCACTTCAAGATGATTTTTTCCAGTTTGGCCGGGATATCGGCATTGAGCGCCCGCAACGGAGTAAACTCCAACGTCCGGTTGCGCTGCTTGCGCAATATCTCGTTGGCACTGTCCCCGGGAAACGGTTTTCGGCCTGTCAAAAGCTCATAGGCGATGACGCCGAAAGCGAACAAATCCGCCCGATGATCCAAAGGCTGCCGGGTCAGTTGCTCGGGCGCCATATAAGCCGGTGTGCCGGGATTGCGCGACATCCGCTTCGGCCGATCCGGCCTTGGCTGAGCGAGGTCGAAATCGACGATCCGGACATTCCCATTGCGGGTGACGAGGATGTTCTCCGGCTTAAAATCGAGGTGCATGTAGCCGCTGTCGTGGATATGCTCCAAGCCGACCGCCATGTCGATCAGGATATTCGCGACGTATTCGGTCAAGACCTCATCATTGCGAGCCTCCAAGAGCTTCAGGTTCGACCCCTCCACGTACTCCATGACCAGATAGTGGGTCCCATTCAGTTTGCCGTGATCCACATAGCCGATCACGAACTCGTGATTGTGAATCCGTGAGAGGATCTCACAGCCCCTGATGAAACGACGCTTATACAGCAGGTTGAGCCGGTACCGCTGGTGGAGGAGACGAAGCGCATACACCCCGCGGGCTTGATCCGTCGCCATCCAGAGGTCCGCCATCCCCCCGCTATTGATTAGCTCTTGAAGATAATATGGGCCGAATTGCTGCACCTGACTCGTCGATATTGATTGCCTGCTCGCTGTAAGCCCCATCGTCATCCGTTTCTCGTTACTTATTTAGCATCACCGGATCCCCCGCGCCACTGTTCCTTCGAAAGCACACGCGACGATCTTTCCCCTTTATAAAGCAACCCTCATGCCAGGACGGTTTCGCTTTACCTTGCCACAGGCGCAGCGCTATTCTCTTTTCATGCCCCGAAAAGCATCCGATCTGGCTGGATGGTCAAGTGAGTCCATTCATCGATGGGCCAATGCCGTCCTTAGCTTTTTTTATCCTGAAACGTGCCAGGTTTGCGAAGCTCATCCGGCCCGACCGGATGATGGTTATGTCTGCGAGGAGTGCCGACAGCAAGTGCGGTTGATCGTCCCTCCGATTTGCCGCCGCTGTGGTATGCCGTTTGAAGGCGCGATCGAGGAGCCGTTTGATTGTTCCAACTGTCGCAAGCTGCGGCTGAGATTCGATTATGCCCGCGCCGCCGTGCTGTCCTCGGGTGTGGTCCTGGAAATCATCCATCGCTACAAGTATCGGAACGCCCGATGGTTCGAGCCGTTTCTCGCCGACTTGCTTCATGTCCCACTCGCGCAATCACTCGCCGAAGAGCCTGCCGATTTATTGATGCCGGTTCCGCTTCATCCGCTTAAGGAACGGGAGCGCGGTTTCAATCAAGCCAAGGCTTTGACACGACGCCTCGCCAAGCTTACCGGGCTACCGACCGATTGCTCCTCACTCAAGCGGGTCGAGACTACCAAAACGCAAACATCATTGACACGAAGCGAGCGAAGCGCCAATGTAGCAGGTGCGTTTGCACTCCGAAAAGGCGCGGATTTTTCGAAGGCACGCATTGTTCTCATTGATGATGTCTTAACCACCGGAGCCACAAGCAATGCGTGTGCTCGGGTGTTAAGGCAAGGAAAAGCCGAAGAGATCAGGGTCTGGACAGTAGCCCGGGGTGTGTAGGGGCTCTTCTTGGGCAGGCGGCCAATTTCCGACGAACAAACTGAGTTTCATATGGGCACGACTTCCTTTTTTAAGAAAAAGCTTGGATTCGATACAGTCGAGCCGGCGATTACGCCTCCTCCCTCCCAGAACGGGAAGAAATTCATCAAGAAGCCGAAGCTTGGCCTCCCACGCTCTCGCAAGAAAGACATTCCGGTCGGGTTATGGACCAAGTGTCCCCATTGCGGGGCCATGATCTATGACAAGGAGCTGGATGACAATTTAAAGGTATGTCCGAAGTGTCAGTATCACTTCCCGATTGGACCGCGAGAGCGAATCCATGCCTTGGTGGATATCTGTTCCTTCGAGGAAATGGATGCCACTATGGAAAGTGTCGATTTCCTGAAATTTGCCGGCGGCAAAAGCTATCCTGAAAAGCTCCGGAATTACCAGAAATCGACCGGTCTTAAGGAAGCGGTAGTGACCGGGATCGGCAAGATCAACGATGAGCGCGTTGCCCTCGGTGCCATGAATTTTGGGTTCCTCGGAGGCTCGATGGGAGCTGTGGTCGGGGAAAAAATCACTCGCCTGATTGAAACCGCGACAAAGAAGAGCCTTCCCCTGGTCATTGTCTCAACCAGTGGCGGAGCCCGGATGTATGAAGGGATGTTCAGTCTCATGCAAATGGCCAAAACAAGCGCCGCTCTCGCTTATCATGCCAAGCATCGCCTCCCTTATATCAGTGTCTTGACCCACCCGACCACAGCCGGCGTGATGGCCAGTTATGCCAGTCTGGGCGATTTAATCACTGCCGAGCCCGGCGCGATGATCGGGTTTGCGGGACCTCGAGTCATTAAAGACACCACCCAGGCCGAGCTCCCGACCGGATTCCAGACGGCCGAATTCCTTTTGGAGCACGGATTGATCGACAGCATCACACCTCGATATCAGCTACGTCAGACGCTCTCCGAATACCTCGATTTTCTCATGGCGGGCCTCAAACGGTGGACCGAGCTGACTTAGCGAGCCACGCGTCACGCCAGCCCCGGCAAAGGCATAACGAAGAAGAACCCCTCACCTCGATCCTCTCCCCTTCGGAAGGGGCGAGGAGGGCACGCATGGAGGAGTCCGGTGTTCCCCGTTGTTTCCGGCTTCCGTTGCGTATTTGCCGGTGCTCTACGGCGATACCCGGAAATCACCGGCGCTCCGGTTGTCTTCTCGCCTTCGGAAGGACCAAGGAAGCAATGGCGCCTATCCAGGGAAGAGATCGCTGATCGCGTTTCATTTTTCAGCTGTTTGCCCTCTTTTTCGGTTCCGCGAAGGAGGACATAAGCGAAGCGCGGATTCCTATCGGGGACAATTCCACTTTTGAAAGTGCGATCGCGACAGGTTGCGTTCCTGATGGGGTTGGGACAGCGCGTTGCTACTCCTCGCGAGGAAAGCTCTGTTGCCGTAAGGCTTCGTAAAGGACAATTGAGACTGAGTTGCTCAGGTTAAGGGAGCGAGCGGTTGGATGAAACATTGGGATTCGGATCCATTGAGAGGGATACTCCGCCAACAAATCCGAGGGAAGGCCCTTTGTCTCGCGTCCGAAGACCAGGCAGTCTCCCGCCTGGTAAGTCACTTCGTCATATCGGCGTGCGCCACCCGATTCGATGAACCATAGACGGTCCGTCGATGGGCTGGATTCCAGAAAACGATGCCAGTCGGGCCACACTTTCCAAGCCACATGCTCCCAGTAGTCCATACCGGCGCGCTTCAAGTAACTGTCGTTGAGCCTGAAGCCGAGCGGCTCGATCAGATGAAGCGAGCTTCGCGTCGCTGCGCACAATCGGGCGACATTCCCGGTGTTAGGCGGGATTTCGGGGGCAATAAGGACCACGTTGATCATCGTCGCTATAGTAGACTTTCCACAAAACCAATCCTTTGGCGGGCGCATTCATGCCGGCTTCGGAGCGATCTTGACTCGCGAGCATCGCTTGAACGTCGTCCACGTTGAAGTGTCCGAGTCCGACCTGGACCACCGTGCCAACAATCCCCCGACACATCTTATAAAGAAATCCGTCGCCTTCCATAACAAACGTCAATAGTGGGCCACTTTGTCGGATATCGCTTCGTCTCAGCGTGCGAACTGTCGATCCGGCATCGCCACTGCTCGAGTTTGCAGCAAACGCCGCAAAGTCGTGTTGTCCCCGGAAGAGTCGCATCGCTTCTCGCATCATCGTGAGATCCAATCGCTTTGGATGATGCCATACCAAGTGACCGACCAACGGGTTTTGGATCGGGTGATTCCAAAGGTAATATCGATATTGCTTGCCGGTGGCCCGAAAGCGTGCATGGAAACTTGCGTCGCACGCCTCGGCGGAAACAATTCGAATATCCTTTGGCAACCGAGCATTCAATGCCATCGGGAGCTGCGACAACGGAATGCTCAGCCGCTCGGTCAACAAATCGACATGAGCGACCATCCCCAATGCGTGGACACCGGAATCGGTTCGACTCGAGCCATGCACGCGGTAGCGTCCTGCAAACAGATCCGAGACCGCTTCTTCGACCTTTTGCTGGATGGTCTTATCCCCCTTTTGCAATTGCCAACCGGCATAGCGGGTCCCATCAAATGCGATTGTCAGCTTGACGCGGGTCCATCTCATTCCACTCCCTTCCGATGCCCGGCCTCAATGAGCCGGTTGCCGGCGTCGGCCTCCGGATCATGGCCCGCTATCCAGAAAGCTTTGCAGCAAGATGGCCGCGGCGGTCTGGTCCGTCTTCTGCTTTCGCTTGCGACGGCTCACCCCGCCCTGGATCAAAGTTCGATTGGCTTGGGAGGAAGTCAGTCGTTCATCAAGCGTTGCAATCGGGACAACCAACGCATCCCGGAGAGCCCCGATAAACGTTTCGACCTTTTGGGCCGCGGGTCCGTAACTGCCATCCATATTGCGCGGCATTCCCACAACGATCTGGTCGACCTCCTTTTCTCGAATCAGCGTCTGCAACCGTTCCAAAAACTTGGCGAAGGGCTCCGCTGGAATAAACTCCAAGGGCTGAGCAGTCATCTTAAGCTCATCGCTTACCGCAATGCCAATCCGCTTGGTCCCATAGTCTATTGCTAAAACCCGCATGCCGTTCCACTGCTGTTTAGAAGCTCATTCGTCTTAATCCGGGCTTGAAAAGCGGCACGGGCGATTTTCCATCGTTAGACCTTCACGCCGACCTTAGACCGAAAACCACATAAATCGTCGCGCTCAAAGCTCCTTAAAGACCTCTCGGACTACCCGGATCGTTTTCTCAATCTCTTCGTCGTCCTTGTGCGCCGTCGAAAGGAACCCGGTCTCGAACTGAGACGGGGCCAAATAGACGCCACGGTCGAGCATGCCATGGAAAAATTTGGCAAATCGGTCACGATCGCTCTTAGTCGCGTCGTTGAAATTCCGGACCGGTGAGTCGGTGAAAAACAGGCAAAACATCGATCCCAAACGGTTGATCTGCACTGGCAGGCCGACCTGTTTGGCCGCATCAAGGATCCCCTCCTCCAGTTTGGCTCCCGACTTTTCCAACTGTTGATACGCCTCGCCGGACCGCAGCTCCTCGAGTGCGGTAATTCCGGCGGCCATGGCTAAAGGATTGCCGCTCAACGTGCCCGCCTGATACACAGGGCCTGTCGGTGAGGTCTGATCCATGATATCGTCACGACCTCCAAAGGCCCCCACAGGCAGCCCTCCGCCGATAATTTTGCCGAAACAGCTCAAATCCGGCGAAACGCCAAAGACTTCCTGCGCCCCTCCCCAAGCCAAGCGAAAACCGGTCATCACTTCATCAAAGATCAGGAGCGCCCCCTCTCGCCGGGTGATTTCGCGCAATGAATCCAAATAGCCCGGTTTTGGCGGATACAATCCCGAATTGGCCGGCACCGGCTCAAGGATAATCCCGGCAATCTCGCCTTTGTAAGTCTCGAAGGCCTGCTTGACCGCCTCCTCGTCATTAAACGGCAAGACCACTGTGTGCTCCGTAAAGGCCGCTGGCACGCCCGCGCTGTTTGGACTGCCGACCGTCAAAGCCCCCGAGCCGGCCTTGACCAACAGCGAATCGACATGGCCATGGTAGCACCCTTCAAACTTGATAATCTTGTCCCGATTGGTGTAGCCGCGAGCCAGTCGGATGGCGGACATTGTCGCTTCCGTGCCGGAGTTGACCATCCGCACTTTCTCCACACTCGGGACGGCCTCACACACACGCTTAGCCATTGTCACCTCGAGGGGGTTGGGGATACCGAAGCTCGTCCCCAGGGCCGCCTTTTCCTGGACCGCTTTGACGATCTTCGGATGGGCATGCCCCAAGATCGCCGGCCCCCATGTCCCGACATAATCGACGTAAGGATTGCCATCGAGATCGTAGACGTATGCTCCTTCCGCACGATCCACGAAAAACGGTGTGCCCCCTACAGCTCGAAACGTCCTTGCCGGGGAATTCACACCACCCGGCGTGTACTGTGTCGCTTCCTCAAACATCCGTGCCGACTTCTCACGCGAAACCATACGCAACAAAATAACCAAACAGCCACTAACGCCCAACCAAAAAGCTCATCTTCCTTGCTCAAGCAGTGCGTTTTATCTGGTCAAATTTCCTTTGTTCAAGGAATCTAGCATGAAGGGATAACCTTGCACTCTACCTTTCAGGGGAGGTCACGAACACGGTCGGCAGGAGATGGACGCCGGGGACGGCGTCCGTATCAGGGTACGGCGCGGGAACGAACGCCAGGAGATGGATAACCCGTCGACGTCTCACTGGTTCGAGGATGAATGCGGCGCACAAGAAAAGTGCTACGCACAAATTGCATAGCAACTTAATAGCAGCGGAGTGGAGCTCAAAAGAATCGCTTGCGGCAGAATGGGTGGCATTCTAAAGTAGTTGTAGCCTGGGTGGTTCGCGGGGCAGCCTGCAGTGCTTCCGATGACACCACAACGAAAACGGAAGCCAGTTTAGCTCAGCGGTAGAGCAACGGTTTTGTAAACCGTCGGTCGTCGGTTCGAGTCCGACAACTGGCTCCAACAAAAAGCCCGGCAGTCGGGCTCTTCAGCGATTTTCGTTATTTACGGTAATCGGTTCCATTTGTAGTCATTGACAAAATGTTGACGGGTTTTAGCTCTCATGCGAACATTACCGCATGAAGCCGCAACGAATCCGGGTCGTCCGATACTCCCATCCCAAGAAGAGTCCGTGGTGTGTTGACGGCCTTTATGTCAACGGCCAGCGCAAGCGCTTCTTCTACGCCACCAAAGCGG
>JAHEOI010000168.1 GCA_018610125.1 Verrucomicrobiota bacterium | reverse complement strand
CGGTTGCCCATCAGTGGCTCTTTGAGGGGGAGGCGATTGAGGGAGCGACCGGACCGACATTGATGCGCGCGGTCAGCCAAGCCAACAGCGAGCTGAAGTCGCGTTGACGGAAAGCCTTTGCAAAGGTGCGCTGACGCCGTTGACACGCCTGACAGACTTCCCGGACCAAAAATCGGGTCAAATTCCCGGCCTTGATGTCAGCGTTGTCAGCGCGTCTATCCCGCCTCGCTTTGCTTATACTCGAGCTTGCTCTCTGAGTCCTCAAAGGATTCCTTGGAGGCGAAGGGCCTACCGAAGCCTATGAAGCGTTGGCACCAGCCCTCCCACATGAGGGGACGGGCGGAAAAGCCCGCTCCTCCTTGACCTCGCTATCGGCCTGGAGGAGCGTCCGAGCAAGACCTGGACGATCTGACCGAGGGCTCGTGCAAGGGAAATGGCACAGCCGGACTCACGCAGTGCAGAGGGACAGTAGGAAAAGAATCCAGAAGGCGTCTGCAAGGATGATTGGGCGAACTCGCCCAACCTGTTTTCGTCCAGAGGCCCCGTTATGTTGCGTGCTACGCACCAACCCCCGAGACAATTTTTTTGAAGTAAGCATCCTGGACGTGCCTAAGGTCGCGCGTATGGAAGTGACGATTTTGGGAGGGAAGACATGGCAGAGCACCCCCGATGATGATCGCGACGGTCTGGCCACCCGGCTGAGGATCACCGCCTTCACGCCTCAATAAGTCAACAAACAGAGGTCCGGCACACGATGGAATTCACTGTCGTTGCGCGAAACCAGCGATTGGCTCGAGGCAATGGCGTGACTCGCAATCCACAGATCATTCGCCCCAATCAGGTTTCCCGCCGTCTTCATATAGCGATAAACCCTCCGATAGACGGAAGCGACTTCGGGCTCCATGCGCGCCAGATCGAGCCGATCCCGGGCAAACCGCACGAATGGGTCGTTTTCGTCTTCGAACCCGGCGAGAAACTCGCCCCAAGCCACCGGAGAAATCCGCAAGCGCTCCTCCGAGTGGTCCCGCAAAAAAGCGACCACGGAACCTGGGGCCTTGCGCTTCGCCTCCTTTTGGTAATCGATCAGAAAGCAGGTATCCACCATCATCACGACCACTTGTCCTTCGGAGGTCGGTCCGCCTTCTGATTGGCCTCCAATTCGTCCAAAACGGCTTCCGATACTTCTGGAACGGACCCAAAGGGTTCAAGCCAGGCGCGGGCCGTGGAGGCCTCGTCGTCCCAATGTCCACGGCGAATGACCTCGGAAAAGGATTCGTTCGGATGCCGTCGCGCCCGACGCAAACGAAGGTAGGCATCTTCAGAAATGGAAATATTTTTGGAACCCATACCCATAAGTGTATGGGCGTTGGATCGACTGTCAAGCCTTGCTCATAGAACTTCTCGATCAGTTGTTGTTTTTGCTCTTCGGAGAGAATCTCCTAGCCCGCATTTCGCGCGGCCTGTGGCAGAAGCCACGGCTCAGGATCCTCCTCATTCTTTAAATGGTGGCAAGATCCGTGAGAAATGCGGGCCGGGGGACCCTTGACTCCGTGCTCGTTCATCCTCGTGAGGTGTTCGCATCCGCTATCTCGAGAAAGGCGGCGGCCATCATTTTGGCAACACAACCATCCGAGCGGGGATCCCAACCCAAGCGAGGCCGACATCCGGATAACCCGTGACCTCATCCGGGCCGGCCAGCTCCTCAAAATCGAGGTCCTCGACCACGTCATCCTCGGGCAAGCGACCGACTCGCAGCCAAGCGATTTCCGATCGGTCAAGGAGATGGGATACTTCTATCGGTGAAGCGTCCCCACAAACCGATTAGGAACGTGCGGCTGGCATAAGGACCTCACTTCTGCTGCGATGCTGCGTAGGCTTAACCCGCGCCTCACTGTGGTTCCGATCCGCGAAACGAATCGAGAGCTTTTTTCGTAGACAGATGTGCTGCCGAAAGCAGGCTCCTGAAGGATAGCTATATCGCTCCATCGCCTTGGTGGCTGTATCCCAAGATTCAGCTCGGACTACCCGTGTGGGGAGGAAGTGCCTCGGGTGCGGACCCCGTTTAATCATAGATGACGGTCACGCCATACGCCCGGAAGGCCTCATCCTTGCTGACGACGGCAAAATTCTCGTTAAGGGCTTGGGCGATCAACAATCGGTCAAACCGATCACTGTGATGAAGAGGCAATTGACCAAGCTTCAGGATGTGGTCAAGCCGTATCGCCAAAATCGCCATCCGGTTTTGACTCTGCTCGAGGACAATGTCCCGAAGTGGCTTGCGTAAGCTTAGCTTTCCCAGGTCCGTCTTGATCTGCATCTCCCAAACGCAGGCGAGACTGAAGAAACGATCGTTGTCCGGATCGGCGATCACCTGGCGAGCTCTCACCCCCAAGGTTCGAGGCTACTGTCCCACCAGATGAGCGTGTGAGAATCGAGGAGAAGGTTCACTCCTTGCCTAACCAAAATTCATCCGGGAGGGGGCATCAAAATCGGGCGACATCTCCATGGCCCCAAGATGCAGCCCAGGCTTCGGAATCTGTTTCCCTTTGACGTCGGAGCCTCCGTCCAACGCTTGGGTGTCCAGATACTCCCGGACCTTCCGCTTCTCCTCAGAGGAAAGGGTCTGGAGATGTTCGATGACCGTTTCAGCATCCATAAGCTCAGTATACCACGATTCGGCCTTAATCGGCATCCTTTGACCGAACAGTTAATCGTAGATGCTGTCGCGACCGGCATCCACGGGTGGGCCAGGCCTGGACGGGACCTTGGAAACCCCTTCATCACATCGCCTAACCCGTTCTTCCGGCGTTACGCATTCTGCAGGCACTTCAGTCGCGCTCGAGTTGGAAAGGTACCGCTGCTTTGGCAGCCCGGTTCCTGAGCTCAATGGGTGAGGACGGCGGTTACGCCGAATGGCTTAAGCGCTTGTCGGTAACTCCGCGATTTGACGAAATCGCAGCCCGTGCGGCTTTCTCCAATCACCCCGGTGTTGAGCAGGACTTTGCGTGGCAGACCCTGCTCAGCTTCAGCTTCGTCTGCGAGGGGGAAGAGCCGAGGTGGTATACGTTCCATCCTCGAATGCGTGACGCCTTGGAAGACTTTCAAGACGGCGGAAGAGGGGATTCGTGGACACGTCAGCAGGGGAGTGGCGCGAGCATTGGTCGCAGCGTTCGGAAAATTCCATCGATCGGTTTGCGGCTGTCCCGCGGTTGCCTCGGCTTTTTTCATCCTAAAGCGACGGTTTCACCTGAACGGTCGCCCGCCTCATTCTCCCCAAACGCCAATTGTGTCAGACACCGCGGACACACACCCTCCAAATCTGACGGCGATACTTCGGCCCCGCATTGGGGGCACCTTATCGATTCTTGATCATTGAGTGGCATGGTGCTGCTATAGCTCCACGAGTTAATGGAGGATCAAAAAGCCTGCGGGTTAGTGAAAGATGTGCTAGGAGTAAGCCAGTTTGCCCGGTGTTCGAGTGGGCTCACCCAAGCAGCCGAAGCCGATTGCCAACCGCCTGCTCAATCTTGTTAGGGCTCATTCTTCGTGACCGGTGGCTTTTTGCGGATCGCCTTCAGGCGGTCCTTCAAGCTCTCCTGTGCCGTCTTCCACGCCTCTTGTCCTGCGAGGTTGTTCCACTCCCCATGATCGGTAGAGATGTCAAAGAGCATCTCGGCCTCACCGTCATGGGACAGGTAGTACTTCACGTCACCACGCCGGGCCATGTCGAAGCCGTCGCGGCCGTAGCAGTAGACAGCCCGCTCAGGCAGCGCGTTGGGGGCCTCGAAATACCGCTGCAACGGGATACCGTCGAGCTCGTGTTTCGCGTCGG
>JAHEOI010000167.1 GCA_018610125.1 Verrucomicrobiota bacterium | reverse complement strand
CGGCGCGCCGTGGGCGCATCCCGGAGCGGGCTGTAACCGAGGAGCAACACAGCAGATGGCTCGGTGCCGCCCCGCCCCTCCGGGGCTGGGCCAATTTTGCTTTCTGGCTTCGTTACTCTTCAGTCACAGAGGGCAAGGCTATGCTCCTTCATCGTGCCTCGCCAGAAACCAAAATTGGCTCCAGCAAATGACACACTTATTTCTTTACAGACCCTAATCTTGAGGATAGAGCAAGACCCGGTCATGGACAATGATGACAAGATCGTCTTTGGCGTCATTGGTGAAGTCGGCAATCACCGCTTCTCGCGGCTCGGGCCTTTTCCGCCCGCGGTTCCGAAACGAGCGCTTCTCGAAGACTTGCCAACGGTTGCCCGGCAGAAGCTGATGCCCATCACCTAGCCTGACGATATCGATGTGGTGCTGCTTCGTTTCCAGGAAGACCAGTTCCCGTTGCCCGTCATCATTGAGGTCTCCGGAGATGACGTCCCTCAAACGGGCATCTTGAATCGGGGTCTCATAGCCGTCCAATGTCTTGTATTGCCAGAGCTTGCCTTGGAAGTGCATCCAAGCAACCGATTCCGCTCCCAAAAGAGTCATGGTTTTCCCTTTTGAGCTTCCGATTTTGACCGGTTCGAGCTTTGAGAACTGACTGACCGGCAGCTCAATCGTTCGGGAGACCTTCCAAACTCCGGCTTCGTTCTGCTCGCAGAGGGTCAGCGCATTTTTCTGGGAATCGAGGAGAAACAGGTACGGCGTCTCGGACTCATTGCTCGCCAACGCGCCCGCCCCGGTGATGCGGGAATTGCTGGCGGCTCCGTTGATTTGCTCTTTGACTTTGAGCGTCCAACCGGTACTGCCTTTCTCCGACGAGCGTGTTGTCTTGTCGAGCTTGACCGCCCGCACGAAGTTGTCCTTGGCCAACAGCAATTCAGGTGGGCCATCGCCATCGATGTCGGCTTGACTCATCCATGGCTCCGCCGAGCTCCCGCCGGGAGGGGAGACATTAAGCTCTTCAAAGCCTCCACCTTTGCGCTGGCGCAGAACCTTGATTTTCTGGTATTGGCTCAGAAAGAAAATGTCTTGGAGGCCATCCTGGTCAAGGTCATGGATGGCCATGGTGGATGGGGTCGATTTAAAGTCGGGACTTAAAGGTCGCCGTTGGATTTCACCGTCCGAGCTTCGAAGCTCCAAGATCCGGCGATCCTCTTCATCCCGAACCAACAAGGCGAGCATCGCTTTTTTGGAAGGAAAAATCCGGCCCGCCGTCAGCGCAAGAGGTCGTCCTTCCGCCGGGATGATGCGCGGAAACGGGATTCGTCCGTTCTTATCGATCTTGGTCACACCGACCTCCCGTTCCTCGGAGCTTAGCAGGAAAATCTCATTCTGGTCATCTTGATCCCAGTCGGCGGCATCGAGCGCGCGAATATCGGTCAGCGAGGGGAAGCTCTGTGGTGCGGCGAATTGGCCGTGAGCTTGCTGACGGTAAAGTGTTATCTCCCCGCTCTTCGGCTCGGCGGCAAGCAGGTCGGGCCGGCCATCGCTGTTCAGGTCGGACCAAAGGAGCCCCCGCTCGCTATTGGAGCTGCGATTGAGCGGAAGCACTTCGAACTGACCCTGTTTGAGCTTGCCTGGGAGCGGTTTCGGGTCTTGCTGCGTGAGGTGGGCCAGTTGGACTCGTCCCGAATTACGGGCGATAGTGACGATCTCGGGTATCTGATCATGATTGAGGTCGTCGGCCCAATAAGCACGAATCGGGGGTAATGTGAAATGGACCTCGGGGCCAAGCTTCCCGAACCGGTTTTGCAGACGGAGGCGAATCGGATGCTCGCTGTCCCAATTGACCATCAATAAGTCTTGGCGTTCATCCCCATTGACATCGAGGATTTGGATTCCTTTGACGCTGCCGGAGAAGGGGATCCTTTTCGGCTCGCTCAGGAGATGCTTTTCGTTCTGGGCCAGGAAAAAGATCTCGTTTTCGCCCAACAAAAGGAGGTCCGGACGCTCGTCATCGTTAAGGTCGCCAACCAGCAGTCCGTTCGGATTCAAAACCCCCTCTGAAATCGACCACCGCTCCGGAACTCCCCAATTCTCGTTGCCTTCATTGTATTGAACAATCAGCTCTTTCGGCTCCCCATAATAGACGAGATCCGGACGATCGTCGCTATTGATATCCGCGACCTGGAGCGCGGCGATTCGTTTTTCCGAGGCAATTGAATCGATCCGAAATCGGGCGTCCGGCGGAAGCTCGTTCAGTTCCCATTGGCGCTCCGCTTGATTGCCGTCGGTCTTCTCTTTGCCGGTTTGATTGTAGAGCAGGTTGATTTTCGAGCGCGCATTGTTGGCGACAACGATATCCAATAATCCATCGCCATTCAGGTCGGCGGATTGAAGAAGGCTGATACCCTGCTGGATTGGAAAGCTCTCTTTCCCCGTAAATCCGAATCGGATTTTCGCCGCACTGTTTTCGCCGGAGCCGGAATCTCCCAAGCTGCTCATTTGGCAGGTCAATAGGAGAGCACTGATCAAAGCTACTACACGACACTTCATTGTATGTCCAAATTATCGGATTCAAGCCGATCTGGCTATAGAAAAGGGAGGGAGTGGAGGAGTATAGTGGAGGAGCGAACGTAGGGTCCGTGATAGGGACGTTCTCCCGGACGTCCCACGTATCTCTTGGTTCCCCACCTCGCACAAAAAAACGGAAAAGTGGGACCTCGGGGACCAGGTCCCTATCAGGGAGGGACATTCCCCTATTCTCCCAAAAGATGGATGACGACTCGTCGGCGATGTGAGTGGTGACGGTGCTCCCAAAGGTAAATCCCTTGCCAGGTCCCGAGTGCCAGGGATCCGTTTGCGATCGGTATGCTTAGATTGACCGTGGTCAATGCCGTTCGAATATGAGCCGGCATGTCATCGGCACCCTCCATCGTATGGACGAAAAGGGAATCGCCATCGGGGACCAGTCGAGTGAAAAAGCGCTCGAAATCCTCACGAACATCCGGATCGGCATTTTCTTGGATTAGGAGGGAGGCGGAGGTGTGTTGCAGATGAAGTGTGGCGAGCCCGGTTTGGAACTTCTCCTGACGCACGACGGCCTCCACTTGGTCCGTGATCTCGTGGAGGCCGCGCCGACCCGATTTGATCTCGATCCGGTGCACCGATTGACTAAGCGTGGCACGAATATCACTCATTTTGTCTCCGATGTGGTTTGGGATTGCTTAGGAGCGGGTTCATTGGATTGAGAGGAGCTGCCGTCCTGGCTTGCCTTCCGAGGAGTGGGCTTGTCGGAGTCGGCAGTGGTCCCGCTACTCGAGTTGCTTAAGAGCTTCTCGAGCTCCTTGTTCGGCTTATGGCCGGCGTTGAGGGCTTTTCGGTAATGGTATCGCGCCAGGTTGGGGAACGATGGCTCCTCGGTGGCGTAAACAAGAGCGAGGTTGTAATGGGCACTGGCGTATCCGGGCTCAAGCTGCACTGCTTTCCTCAACGCCTTTTCGGCTGCTTTCCGCTTTCCCTTTTGGCTCAATGTAATCCCGAGGTAATTCTGGGTCTTGGCGTCCTTGGGATTCCGCTCGGCCGCCTGGCGTAGCACCTTGAGTGCCTGGTCGAAACGGCTTTGACGGAAGTGGACAATGCCCAATAGTGTCAAGCTGAAGGCATCGTTCGGGGCCTCGCTCAAGGCGTGCTTCACATGCTTTTTGGCGCTTTCCAGTTTGCCGCGCTGAATCTGAATGGCCGCCAGATTGGAAAGGATAAAGACATTGTCGGTGTCGGATTGCAACGCTTGCTGATATTTCTTCTCGGCCTCTTGGTAATTCCCGCTGCTGAAGGCTCTTTTCGCTTGTGCTACCAATGGACCGGTGCCTGGCGGGATGCTATTCAGCGTGCCTTGCTCGGCGCTGCCGGAATTGTCTGCGGCGGCCAAAGCATTGGGGGAATCGTTGGTATCGGTGTTATCCGCGGATTCTTTTGTGGCCTGGTCAGGCATGCTCTCTTTACCCTGCGTGGTCGACGTACTCTTTGATTTAGCCTGCTTTGAGGGAGGTGCGTCGGTTTCCTGCGTGGTCGAAGCCATTCGATCCTTTTCCTCGGAAGGCTTGGCTGCACTCTCTCGTTCCTGTTCTCCCTTTTTGGATCCGCTGCCCCCGACAAACGGTATTTTGGAGATCGTCTTCTTGAACCATCCCTTTTTCTTCTTTTTCTGCTTGGCAGCCTTTGGTTTGTCGCTCTTGGGCTTGGAGGGCGAGGCGATCTCCTTAGAAGCCTTATCCGATTTGCTGTCGGACTTGGACAGTTGTACAGGCTCGGAATGCTCTTTTTTATCGGGTGAAGGCTCATCCGCTTCCGCACCTTCCGTTTTCTTTTGTTTTCCGCCGCCACCGATTAGGGGGATGCTCGAATAGATGCGCTTGAAGAAGCCGGGCTTGTTGTCGTCCTTTTTCTTCGGCTTTTCATGATCCGCCGTTTGCTTTTTGGAGGCCTCTGCGGTGGAAGGTCCGCTCGAGGCGTTCTGTGCGCTCTTTGGGCTCGTCGACTGCGGCTCGGTATCGGGATTGGCAGTCTTGGCCGCGGACTTTTGTTTCCCGCCGCCGCCGATTAGGGGGATGCTCGAATAGATGCGCTTGAAGAAACCGGGCTTGTTGTCGTCCTTTTTCTTCGCCTTTTCATGAACCGGCCTTTGCTCTTTAGACGCCTCTGCGGTGGAAAGTCCGCTCGAGGCGTTCTGTGCGCCCTTTGGGCTCGTCGACCCCGGATTGCCATCGGGATTTTCGGACGCAACCGCTTGGCCTCGATCCTTTAAGGCGGCTTTTTTCTGCTGAAGTGCTTGTTTCTCCGAGGCTTGGGCAGTCATTTCCGCTTTCAGCTTGGCGAGCTGTTGTTTGAGGTGCGCCACATCACCTTGCTGGTTGAGCTGCTCTCTGAGTGACGCGACCTCCTTTCGCAACGCGGCCTTCTCTTTGCGGAGGGCCGCATTCTCTTTTTTGAGGGAATCGACTTGAGCTTTAAGCTCGACTTTCTCTTTAACCAAGCTGTCCAGTCGCTTCTTTTGCTTTTTGACCGCCTTTTGAGAAGCGGCGAGGGCGTTGCGTACTTGCTTGAGCTCCTTTGAATAGTTCAACTGGACGTCATTCAAGCCGGATGAAGCTTGGTCTTGTCGGTTCGTCGTGGAGGCGCCGGACGATTTGAGTGCTTTGAGCTGCTCTTTGAGGGCTTGATTCTCTTTTCTAAGTGTGACCAGGAGCTTCCCTTGCTTTTTGATCTCACTCTCAGTCTTAGCCAATTGCTCGGCCTTTGACCCTTGTTCGTCGTCTTCGACTTCCTGAAGCGCCTTTTCGGCCCGGCTCAACCGTGCCTGCAATTGCCGATTCTCTTTTTGAAGGGCTTTGATTTTGGCTTCGGCTTTGACGAGCTCCTTCTGATTGACATTGGCCGGCTGGGCTTTGAGGGCTTCCCGGAGCTTGGCCTCCAGCAAACGCTTCGATTGCGTGAGGTTTCGGACCCGCTTTCTCAGTGTGGCAATCTCACTCTGCTTGGACTCCGGCTCTTCGGATTGGGGAAGGTCCAAAATACGCTGGCCTTGACTGCCCGTATTACCCGCCTGCAGCTCCTTGTTCAGCGTGGCGATTTTATCGCTGATGTAATCCAAGCGATACGAAACAACATCCGGGTTCCAATCCGGGTTGCCCGTCTGGAACCGCTCAAGCTGATTGCGCGCTTCGCGATATCGCATCAAGGCTGCTGAATAGGCATCCTGCTCCTTGAGGCGGTCTGCTTCCTGGATCGTTTGGTAGATTGTGACATACTGGACATCCGGGTCCTTTTGTCCCATTGCGGCACCGGTCAAGCCGAGCATGAGAGCAACCGCCACAAGATTCATTTTCAAAGCCGATGCTTGCTTGATCATCATCTTTTGTCTGTTCGTTTCATCAAATCGGCGTCGCCTATTTTGGAAGCGATTGAGCCTCTGCTGCAACCGCAAGAATTGCGGGCGAAATCCCTTGAATTTCGAAATTTGACCCAATTAAGTCAAGTTTGGCCCTTCACTATCGTTTTCGGCCCAAGGAACCTCTGGCGAGGCGTCGACATAGACCATTGAATGCGGCCAAATGTCTTCGACAAACCTCACGCCCTCTCGGGTCTGGGGCAACGCCTCGCTACGCGCGATCCAATTCGTGCTTATGGTATTCGACTGCTGCCGAGGGCGCCATGATCGTTCGTATTAAGGAGCTCTTTTGCCTGGTTGACACGATCTCATGTCCAATGCTATTTTTGCTAAAGTCACGGGGCTTATGAGACATCCCCTGAATCAACCTGTGCTGGTTCTAAACCGTTTATGGCAGGCGGTCAATGTCTGCACTGTCAAACGGGCTCTGAGCCTTTTGTTCCAAGGCCACGCTGAAGTCGTCTTTGGTGATGGCAGTGGGAGCTTTCAAACCTTCACCTTTTACGAGTGGCACGACTTTTCCCAACGGTCGAACCATAGCGAATCGGAACGGGTCCGCGGGGTATCATTTCAGCTTCGCGTTCCACGCATCATTGTTCTGTCGTTTTTCGATCGATTCCCAAAGAAGGAAGTCAAGTTTACACGGCATAACCTCTTCGAGCGAGATCGAAATACTTGCCAATATTGCGGACAAGCCTTCGATACCAACGATTTGAACCTGGACCATGTCGTCCCGAGAGATCGCGGCGGGCCGACAACGTGGGAAAACATCGTCTGCTCGTGCGTTCGCTGCAATAGCAAAAAGGGGAATCGGACGCCTCGCCAGGCCGGGATGAGGTTAATCCGTCGACCCAAACGTCCGAAATGGCGCCCGTTTGTGCAGGTCAATGTCGGCATGAATCCGCCGAAAAGCTGGCGTCAATTTATTGACCTGGCCTACTGGCATGTGGAGATCGGGGAAGATGTGCGGTAGCGGGGGAAGTGGATGAGTCGCGCGGAAGGAGGAAGGGCTCAACCGGGTAGCGCCGTTATCTGGCTGCGTCAATAAGCTCCCAAAATCGGGGGTTCTGCTCAAGCTCCTGGTCTTCTCCGGTTGGCAAGCTTGAGCGGTAGAGGAAATCCTTGAGGGTATTGCGGCTGAGGATGCGATGGATAACGATTCCCAAGCGGTTTCGCTCGAAGTAGACCCGATAATCGCCCAATCGGAAGCGATAAAGGACCTTCCCTTGGCGCTCCATTTTTCCGAATCCCTTAACATCGCCGGTAACGTCGGTCTTAAGCAGCTCTTCGGGAAGTCCGCGGAACTCGCCGAGTATTTTGAGCTGGAGCTCTTTCGGCATCCGGGACAGCTCGGAGGCACTAATCGGGTTAAAGATAATTTGGAATGGCGTCATAGGCCGCTGTCATCCCGGATAAGCAGGTGAACCAAATGCCTTCGGCAACGAAAGTCCACGAACATCAGCGCAACGAAAACCGACGCCGACGAAAATAGAAAATGGTAGCCCGTACGGGATTCGCACCCGTGTTACGGCCTTGAGAGGGCCGCGTCCTAACTGCTAGACGAACGGGCCACCCAGACTTTCTCGACTGCTTCGCGTCTCAATCTCTCGAAGCAAACTGTTGTTTACCTTGACCGGTCTTGCACCAAAGTGCAAGCACCACATTCGCGAATTAAGCAGAGGTGGTCTCCGTACGCAATGAAATTTTTTGAATGAGAGAAGAGATAAGTGGGACGCCGGGGACGGCCTCCCTATCAGGGAGGGGGATCGATTCGTTTTTCCCTGATAGGGACCTCGTCCCTGAGGTCCTTTTTTTTCAGAGGGAGCAAAAGAGGAGATAAGTGGGACGTCCAGGCCAGGAGAACGTCCTTATCAGGGAGGACCGACCGACTAAATTCAAGCTCGCCAGGGTATGGGCTACCGATTAAATTTGAGGTGCTATGTTTGAAGATATTCGTCAGCAAATTTCGGAGAATAAAGAGCAACTCGGCTACTTATGGAGGTATCTTTGACGTTTCCTCGAAGCGGAAGCGTTTGGAAGAGATTGAGTCGATGATGGCCCGCCCTGACTTTTGGGACAATCGGGAGGAGTCCCAGAAGACCATGGAGGAGGAGGCGAGTCTTCGTAAGCAGATTGAGCCGATCTTGAAGGCTCAGCGGCAGCTCGACGATTTCGAGGCGATGGTCGAGCTTGGCGAAGAGGAGCCGGAAGGCTCCCGGGAAGAGATCTATAGCGAGCTTCTTGGCCAGCTCAAGGAATTCACCCGAGAGCAAGATGAGCTCGAGCTTCGGCTTCTCTTGACCGGTCCTTACGACAGCCGGGATTGCTTTATCAGCATTAATGCCGGTGCCGGCGGAACCGAGTCATGCGATTGGGCCGAGATGCTTCAGCGGATGTATCAACGCTGGTGTGAGGGGCGCGGCTGGAACGTTGAGATCACCGACATGCTCCCGGGGGAACAAGCCGGCATTAAAAGTGTCACCATGGCGGTCAGGGGCGAAAACGCCTACGGCTTCTGCAAGGCGGAGCGGGGGGTTCATCGTCTCGTCCGGATGTCGCCTTTTGATGCCAATCGTCGCCGGCACACCAGCTTCGCCAGTGTGGACGTCATTGCGGAAGTCGGTGAGACCGAAGAGACGGCGATCCCGGCATCCGATATCGAAGTGGACACATTTCGGGCCGGAGGTAAAGGAGGGCAGAACGTGAACAAGGTCGAAACCGCCGTCCGGATACGGCACCTTCCGACCGGAATCGTGGTTGGCTGCCAGACGGAGCGATCTCAGCATCAGAACCGGGCGAACGCGATGCAGCACTTGAGAGCCCGAATTCACGCCATGCGGGTGGATGCCGAGAAAAAGGAGATGGAGCGTTTCTATGGGGAGAAGGGAAGTGTCTCTTGGGGTAATCAGATCCGAAGCTATATCATGCAACCCTATCGCCTTGTAAAAGACTTACGCACCGGGGAAGAGACCGCGAATGTTGAGCAGGTGATGGATGGCGATCTTGATCGGTTTGTCCATGCCTGGCTTCGGGCCGGGTGTCCGGCCAAGCGGGTTGTTCCGCAATCCGAGGAGAATGTCGCAACCTAGCGAGGCGTTGGTGCTCTTTTGTGAACCAGTGGGCTTGCGGTCGGGATTGGGGCTTGGCATAACGGTTCGGGGCCGAGCAATTTAATGCGCTCATGACGAACATTCTGGAAAAGATTATTGTTGAGAAGGAGAAGGAAGTGGCTTGCTTGCCGGAGCTGGAGACCGAGCCGGAAGCTTGGCGGGGCCAGGCAAGAACGAAACGTCGGGATTTCGTGGACGCATTGAGCTGTCCCAAGCGAACGGAGTCGGTCGGTCTTATTGCCGAAATCAAAAAGGCCTCACCTTCTGCCGGGGTCATTTGTGACGATTTTGACCCGGTGGCGATCGCCCGGGAGTACGCGAGAGCCGGGGCGGACTGCCTCTCGATCTTGACGGACGAGCCATTCTTCCAAGGAACGCTCGATTACCTGGGAGAGGTCAGGGAGGCGGTGTCGTTGCCGCTCTTGCGTAAGGATTTCATCATCGATCGGCGCCAAGTTTGGGAATCGGTTAAGGCCGGGGCCGATGCGATTCTTCTGATTGTGGCGGTCCTGAGCGACCGGCAGTTGCAGGAGCTTTATTCGGTGGCGACCCGGGCCGGGCTGAGTGTGCTGGTCGAGGTCCATGATGAAACCGAGCTGGAACGGGCCCTGAGCATTGGGGCCGTGTTAATCGGTGTCAATAACCGGGACTTGAAGACCTTTGAGGTCGATCTCGGGACCACGGAGCGCTTGGTGACGCGACTGCGCGAACGTGGGCGGCCGGAATCGGTGCTCCTTGTTGCGGAGAGCGGTATTCACAACTATGACGATGTTGCTCGCCTTCGCCAATCCGGCGCCGGGGCTATTCTGGTGGGGGAATCCCTAATGCGGGGTGATGCTACCCGCATCGGGGAACGGATCGCGCGGCTCTTGACTCCCGGCAAGGCCGGAGAAAAAAGGAAAGCGGTGACAAGTCACCGCACTCCATAAGCTAGCGCGCGTTGGAGGCCCGAAGCGCAAGCCCTGTATTGAGATCAGAAATCAGGATCCCTGTAAGGGTGAGTCATAGGGGGGCATTTCCGAACAGCAGTAACCCTAAAGCAAGCTGGAGAGAAAAAAACGATGTCATCCACAACGCTACCCGAATCGAATCCGACCAATGAGGAGCTTGCCCGGTTGGAACGCTCCGTGCATGCCGTTTATGACGATGTGCTATCGCCATTGGCGAAGCCGTTTCTATTCGACCTCCCGAAACAGCCTAAAGAGGTCACCGGGATGCCGAGCGTGCTTTTCCTTGGCAACCATTCTTCCGGGAAATCGTCGTTTATTAATCATTTGCTTGAAACCGAAGCCCAGAAAACGGGGGTTGCCCCGACTGACGACGGCTTTACGATCCTCTCCTATAGCGATACGGAAGACGAGCTGGACGGGCAGTCTGTCGCGACCCATTCCGGACTGAGCTACCGGAGCCTCGAGCGATTCGGGCCGCAATTTTTGTCGCGGTTGAGACTCAAGACGATGCCGCACCCGCTGTTGCGATCATTGAATCTCATTGATAGCCCGGGCATGATCGACGCGGCAGGGACAGCGCATACACGGGGATACGACTTTTCGGGGAGTGTCCGGTATTTCGCCGAGACGGCTGACTTGATCCTCTTTTTCTTCGACCCGGATAAGCCGGGGACGACCGGCGAGACGGTCTCAATCTTTACCGAGACGTTGGAGGGGCTTGAGTACAAGCTCTATATCATCATGAACAAGGTCGATCTCTTTCCGAATATTCGGGATTTTGCCCGAACTTACGGGACCTTGTGCTGGAACCTTTCCAAGACGATTCAGACCAAAGATATCCCGCATATATTCAATATCTACCTGCCCAATCCGATGCAGCATTCACCCTCGACGCATCCGGGCGAAGTGCCGTTGCAGGACTTTGACAACTCCCGGAAGGAAGTCATCTCGGCGATTTACCGGGCTCCGACACGCCGCGCAGACAACCTGGTGACCGAGCTTTACAATCGGGCTCGAAAGCTCTCGATGCTTACCCGGGTTTCCCATCGGCTGGTCCAAAATTACCGGGCGGTTCGAAACCGATTTTGGGCGGGGACCGCTGCCATCTTGGCGGTGACTGCGGTTCTGG
>JAHEOI010000166.1 GCA_018610125.1 Verrucomicrobiota bacterium | reverse complement strand
CGCCGATCCACGTGGAGCGCGCCGCTTTCCGCGCTGCCACAGACTCGATCGACCCGCTTGCTCGACGCCTATCGAGAGCGTGCCGAAGCGTCTCTCCTGAAGGCGTGCCACGAAACTTCCCCTCGCTGTCTTGGTAAAGCCGACAACAGGAGACTTCGTCTTCGCGAGTCCCTTGCGAAGCAATGTCCTCGCCGTCCACCAAGACTGTTGGAGAACCGTATCGCCTGAAATAGGGGGGGCTTTTGGGATCCTGCCGATCCCACTCCACCCATTGCTCAGCCAACCCGACTTCTTGCAAGGCCCGCGAAAGCTGCTGCCGCGTAGCCTCCACATTCGGACAGTCAGGATCAAAAATCAGCTCTACTCGCATAAGCTTATTTGCCGTTTCGATTGTTTTCTTCCAGTGCCCGTAAAATCGGACACTCGTGGATCGATTCCGCCTCGTCGCATTCGCGCGCCAGGCTGCTCAACACCCGCTTGATCCGCTTTAAATGGCGGATTTTCTCGTTGACATCGGCGATTTTTGTCTCCGCTCGCTGACGGATATCTTCGCATTCCGAATCCGAGGCCATCCGGAGAGCGAGCAGATCCTTGATTTCGCGTAAAGAAAAGCCCAGCTCTTTGGCCCGCTGGGTAAAGCGGATTCGATCGACCGTGTCCGGGGGAAATTGGCGATAGCCAGCGCCTGTGCGAGGCGGCTTCGCAATTAAGCCCTCGCGCTCGTAAAAGCGGACCGTTTCGACACCCACCCCCGAGCGGCGGGCTACCTGTCCAATCGTCAAGTGATTATCCCGGATCTCATTCATGATCTTTACCTCTACTCACGATAGCCTACACCCTGTACCGCACTACAGGGTCAAGTGGATAAAAACGGGGATGGGCTGGGACGTGTGCGTCTCTGGAAAAGGCGGATTTAAAGGGATGCCTTGCAAAGGGAGTGAGAAGGATTGGCTTTTAGGCGCTGGATCTAGCCTGGTCCGTTGGGCCGAATGCGGGGGGATGCCGCGATTGGCGGCCGATCATCTCTTCCATTGCGCCAAACCAGCGGCTCCAGAGAGTGTGAGCTCTTTTGGTGCCTTCCGGCCGGCCTCGAGGGGGGAAGGGACGTTGCCTCTGCCTGGCCCCGATTGACTCCGGGTCTAGACAGGCTACCGCCCGCGCCCAACTCGCGTCTTGCGAGTCCCGAAAACGTTCAGTGCCGGGCCGTGTTCATTCAGTTTCCTTAGAAGCTCGGTCAGGAAGAAGGCATCAGTCTTATCGTCGGCATCCTTGATTCCACTGTATTGCTCGATCTTGGCCGGATCGGCCAGCTCGGCCGCAAAACCGTGCTCCCGCAGCCCGTCCACAAGCCAATACCAGTTAAAGGTCGACTCGATCGCAATGCCTTCCAGTTGTCCCTTGTATGGCTCCAAAAACTCCAGCACTCTCCGTAGATTGCACTCGAGCTTCTGATGCCTGAGATGTTTTCCGTTCTCGTCGATGATCCCGATTACCAGATTATTGCTGTGCAGATCAATCCCAGCGTTTACCTTCTCCATAGGGGCTCAGCCCTACGGGCTGGAAGCGGGCGCGGAGAGATCACACGGATTGCGTGGATGAGCAGGACTTCTGACGGCTGCGAAGCTTGCAACACGGCCCAGAATGAGATTAGTTGACATAGTAATGAACCTCGCCGAACTCAAGACCAAGATTTCGGAGCTTTCTTCCCAGGAACGGCTCCAATTGGCGGCATTCATCGCCGAATTGGATGAGCAGGATGAGGGGACCTTCCACCGCACTATCTCGCAGCGGATGAAGGCGATGGATGAGGGGAAGAAAGTGACGATGGAAGAGTTGGAGGAGCGTCACCGCCGGTTAGAGGACGAGGACCGGTAAGCCTCTGTGTATGGACTATCGGTACGTATTGGATGTCGACGTCGCCGAAGTCCTCCTTTCGCTTCCCTTGCGTCAACGCAGATATTTCATTACGATTTCTCGGAGGTTGGCGGAAGATCCGTCTCAAACAGGGGAGGAGACTTTCTTAGACGATTCCGAACGAGTCGTTCAGAAGAAGCAATTTGGTCAGTGGCGAGTTTCTTATTGGGCCGACCACGCAACGAAGGAAATGCGCATTGTAGGAATCCAGAGGTCGAAGGCATGATCTCAAATTGGGACGCGTTTGACGCCATGTTAATGCGTAAACGATTCGGCGTCAAGTTAGGTCATCGGTCGCCGTCCTAAGCAATACGACGCCCGGGGAATTCTCATCAATCCGCGCTATCTGCGTAATCCGCGGTTAAACGCCAGCGATGGCTGGTTTCTCTATCCGATTGAAAGGTATCAGAAATGCCAATTGTCTGTTCAGCATTCAATCGCGCCATAGCAGGGGGAAGCAATGAAGCCTGGGAAATATGGCGGTCGGCCCCGAGGGAGACCATGGGCACGGCGAAGGGAGAGAAATCCTTCCGGACGATGAAGGTGCGAGCCCTAACGAAAGTGAACCCGAACCTGCGAGACTTAGGTCTCCAACGCATCTAATGGGACTTCGTCCTGGAGCGACAGCCTGCTGGTGAAGGTTGCAGGAGAGCCTCTTTCGGGAAAACCGAACGAGCGGTTCGATGAGGGGAACGAGGGCCATTCCCTCGTTCCTACTCTACCGGGCCACAAAAAGGCTGGCAGTCATTGAATATTATTTTTTGCAAAAATTCCTGCACCATAAAGAGGGGCAAAACAAGCGGCTTACTACCGTTTCTACTTTGATTATCCGTGCAGGTACTTTTGCAGATATTAATAGAACCGACCCTGTCCCTTTTTGCGTCTTCTGGTGCGTTTTTGCGGCGATCAATCCGATCTCCCGCGCGTTTACCCGTTCGCCAGCTTGTAAGCCTGAATAGATACGTCCGGTCAGTTCCCGGCCGGCTGAGTGCGGAAGAATTGTTTCGGCGGGGTATTGCTGTTTTCGCGAATGAAGATGAGCGTGCCGGAACTGTCGAAAATCTCAAGCTCGGCTTGGTTCGTCCAATTCTCCAGATCGGTACTGGTGTCGAGGGAGAAACGCTGGTCTGGCTGTCCTGAAAAGAGGAAGGCATCGCGACCCGATTCGTGGGTGTAGGTTTCGATCGTCACCGGCGTGGTAAAAGGAATGACTTGACTTCGGAGAATCACGCCTTCTGTTCCGACGGCAACAAGCTGGCCGTTGTCATCGTGAGCGAGGCCGAACAACGACTTGCGGGTAATGATCCCTCGATTTGTCCAGCTCTTGGCGTCCGGGCTTGTGATCAAGGTCCCTTTAACCCCGGCTGCGTAGTAAGTGCCGTCAACGAGGGTCACGGAATTAAGCCACTGACTGACGCCACTTTCTTGTGCTGTCCAGGTTTTTCCGTCCGGACTGGTCAGGATGGTTCCGTTTTGGCCCACTGTCACGAAACGATCGCCGAGGTGACGAACAGTGTAAAGCCAATCGGTTGTGCCGGAGTCTTGGGCGGTCCACGAGGCGCCGTCGGAACTGGTGAGGATGGTGCCGGAGTCGCCGGTAGCCACCGCGGTGTTTTGCGATGCATCGATGCCGGAAAGAAAGCGTGTGGTCGGAGTGGTCTCGGTTGTCCAATTGTCGCCTTGCTCACTGCTTAGGATGGTCCCACCGCCCCCTGTAATGAGGAATCGGTTTTGAAACGTCCCGACGCCTTGTAGGTCGTTGCTTGTGGGCGTGCTGACCGCATTCCAGATCACCCCGTTTGTGGTGGTCATAACATTGCCTTGATTGCCGACGGCGATCGAGCGGTTGGTTGTACCGCCGGTTCCAAGAAACACGGCATTGGTTAACGAATCCGGTACGACTTCCAGGTGCCAATCGAGGCCGTTGTCGCTCGTCATAACGGTGGCACGGTCGCCGACGGCAATGTAAAAATCCCCGGCGCGGGTGACATCCCAGAGCCAATCGCGGATTGACTGATTGCGGTCCACCCAAACGGTTTGACTCGTGGAATTCGTTTTGAATCCTTCGACAATCATGCCGGTGCGGCCACCGAGCAGGAAAAGGGAATCGTTCCAGAGTGAGCTTAGGTAAGTCCAATTGGGCGCGGGAAGGTCATTGTCGGTAGCGCGGATCTCATCCATCCAGCCATTGCCTTCGTTCAGTCGGACTTCGTTTTCACCGCTGACCAGAAGCCCTTGAGGGCTCGAGCTGACCGTGAAGAGGCTGTTGGTTGTCGCGGGGCCCGAAGCTTGCCATGAGCTACCTGTCGGACTTTTGAGGACGGTTCCTTCATTGCCTGATGCGACGAATTCGTTGCCGGTCCATTTCACAGTATTAAGGAAATGGCTGACTCCGGAGGATTGTGGTTGCCAGGAGATCCCGTCGCTGCTGGTGCCGATGAAGCCATCTTCACCGACCGCCACGAAGGTATCGGCGCCGAAGGCGACGTCTCGCAGCCAGTTCCCGAACGACTGGTCATGTCGTTGCCAGGTCGACCCGTCGGGACTGGTATAGATTGCGGCATTGTCCCCGACCGCGACCAATTTGCTGGCCGAGGCTGCGAGCCCTTCCAGCCAATCGGTGGTAGTCACCGAATGGGCTTCAAATTGGCGAGGAGAGCTGCCGACCAGGATGGTTCCCGCTTCACCGGTGATGACGATCTTTCCGTTGAAGAAGGTCACAGCCCGTAGGGCCTGATCGGTCGGTGTCTCGCGAGGAATCCAATTATCGAGACTCTGGCTTGTATAGACTTGTCCTTTCTCGGTGACTTGCACATAGAGGCTGTCGGAGAAGGCCATGTCGATGATGTTGTTGCCATGAGGATCGGGATTGGACCATCGCCACTCGAGGGTTGACGACTGGCCAAGGCTTGAGGGCACCAGGCCGATTGAGAAAAGGCAAAGTGCCGAAACCTGCAGCGAGAGCTTCAACCGAGTCTTGATGATTGAATGGATAGATGTGAGTTGGGCTAACATAAATACACGTTTCGTTTGAGATTTCCTGGGTGCGACTGCTTTAGAGCGATTTGCAAACGGGAAATGGGCTTCCCTATGTTGCTGGCGCAAGCTCAGGTGTTAAAAACAGAGCCAACTTTTGGCCGAGAAGCTTGTCTCTGCTTAACGGTGTCACACGCCGCGTTTTTAGTCGGGCTTCTTCGGTTTTGCGACGCCGCTTTACTAAGATTCCGAGAACGCGATCTGTTTTTCCAACAGGAGGCTCTCGGGCAAGGCCAACCTGAATACGGATCCCTGCTCGGAGGTCGATTTAAGCTCCAAGACGGCACCGATATGGTTGGCCAGTTGTTTGCTGATGGCCAGCCCGATCCCGGAGCTGCCGCGTTTGGAGGAACGTTGAGGGGTGAACAAGGTCTCTTGCATGGCTTCGTTGATGCCTGGTCCTTCATCATGGACTTCAAAAGCGACGTAGTCGTCCTGATTGATCAGGACCATCTTGACCTCTTTGCCTTCCGGGGTGGCTTGGATCGCATTGTGGATGAGGTTTTGGAGGATCAAGATAACAAGGTTGCCGGTGCGATTGGAAAGCTGGCCGTCTACAGCGGCCCAAGAAGAGAATCGGACATTGGATTCCTGAGCCAGCGGGAGCACTTTCGATTCAATGACTTCGCGTAATTCGGCCAATGAAAGCTCGTATTTCACGGCCGATTGATCATCACTCAAGACTCGGGTGACCTCGTTCACCATTGACTGGATGCGCTTGGTCGTATCAATGGCCGTGCGCCATTTATCATTCGTTTCAGAGGAGTCCTCCTCCGCCATTTGATTCGCCAGCATCTGTAATGAGAAAAGCGGATTCTTGAGGTCGTGCATCAGGTGGGCCGTGATGGCGCCGACTGCCGAGGATTTTGCGGCGACAGTCAGCTCCTCGTTTGCGTGAAGCAAGTCTTGAGTGCGCTGTTTTAAGAGTCGGTTGGAGGACTCCAAACGGTGAAAGGCCCAGCCCAAGCCGACGACAATGATAAAGCCGCCGACGAAGAACACGATGCCGCCTTGACGCAACAGGTGCTGATCGAGCGAGGCGAATTCCTTTTTTAGGCTCTCCTTGCCAAAGATGAGCTGCGCAACACCGAGCAGCTTCTCACCGTCTTTTCGGTGTAGAGGGATGTCCACCTCGAGCAGGTTTGCAGTGGGGTCATCATCTTTCCCGGAGGCCTTCGTGTAGCTGGAGTAGTTGGTAAAGATCTTGTCGAGCCTTGCGTTCTGCCGATACTCGGCAATCGGATTCAGCGTTTTCAGGATTTTCAAATCCTGCTCGGGAATCTCAATCTCATTGACTACGATTTCCGGTATCGTTATTTGGCGGCTGCCTGGCGTGAAGAGTCTGGCCGCAATGACATTGCGCATTTGGCTTGTTTTGAGCAAGACCTTCGTGAAAACGCCTTTCCTTTTGGCAGCGTTCTCAAGCTCGGATCCATCCGAGCTGACGGCCTGGTCCAGATAGGCTAGGGCTACCGAGTGAAGCACCTCGGCATCCCGATTGATGATCTGCTGCCGCATTTGACCTCTCAGGTGGAGGCTGACCAAAAAGATCGCCGCCGCAAAAATGATCAACGTCAGTCCGATCCCGATTATGGGAAGGAACTTCATCCTTTTTCCGACCGAAGTTGAGTAACCATTCCCCGACATAACCTCGTTTCAAAAGCTCCAATCCACTCCCATCACGATGGTGGTGGCATCATATTCCTCGGTCTCTCGATTGGAAAGAGCCTCTTCGTATTTCAGCTCGGCATAGCCGGTCAGCTCTTTCCACAAAGTCCGTTGGCCTCTCAGGCTTGCGTCGATGCTTGCCCGCTCCCGTTTCTCGCGGTCCGAGCGACTCACCCGCTGATGCTCATAGGAATAATAGCTTGCTCCGACTTGGGCTTCAACTTCCCAGGCATCGACTTGATAGCGCAGCGCCTCTTCGGCGAAGTATCGCCAATAGCCGAAATAATCGGAACCGTTGTCCGAGTTCAATTCCACTCCCACCTCGGTGTCCGTACGCCATCGGCGTTGTTCGTCCCAATAATGCTCATTGGAAAGCTCGATCTCATGGGATCGAAATTCGAGGGACGTATCCGGAATAGTGAATCCCTCGGTGTTACGTGTGGTCCTTGTATCGTAAAATCGCCACTGGAAGGAGTAGGTTAGATCGAGCTTGGAGCGATCGCCGTAGGCGTGCTCCCAGGCGATTTGGGGGCCCCCTTCCCAGTAATCGTCGAGTGGCTTGCGAAAAAATTGCCGTCGCACCGCAAATTCGAGCTCGATCTCGTCCTTTTCGGAAAGCTGTCGGGTGATTGAGGGGCTCAGCTCCACGGAATGCGCGGTCAGCGGGAGGGTTGTCAGGGTTGCCTCGGTTGCGGAGACGTCGAATACTTCGTCCTGAAAGATGTACTGAAGCCCGATTCCGGCGTCCCACTTATCGGTGACTTCATAATCGTATTGCGTTACCGCGATGAGCGTTTGCTCCTTGTTGGTGGCCACCTCCTTCTTCAAGAAGCGACGGTCCTCTGCCGATAAGAAAAAGTAGAACTGATGCCGATCGACCGGAAGGCGAAAGAGCATGAGCTCCAGGCCGGAATCCCAAAACGCGCTCTCTTGTTCATTCTCGGTGCTCAACAAGACATTGTCATCATAGCCCAGACCTCCCCGGAGCGTGACCGATTTGTCCCAGGTGGAGATCTTGTCCTTGTTTGTCTGGCCTGGAAGCGGTGTCGGTAGCCAAAGGCAAACTAGGATCACAGTCAGTCCCGCAGGCCAGAGCTCAATAAGCTTCTCGACAATCGTTGCCGCTCCAATGTCCATAGGTTGCCGGTTTTCTCCCACCAATACCTTTTGAAATCCGGAAACGCGAATGCGTTACCCGCTACGATTAATCCCGACCGATTCGGTCGCGTGCCTCATCGGCCTCCTCCTTGACCTCGTTGACGATTTCCTTTTGCTCTTCGTTGTGAAAGTCATCCCTCATCTCTTTGAGACGATTGCGGAATTCTTCCTGAAGACCGAGTTTCTCTTGAAGCCAATCCTGACGGCGCTGTTGGATCTCTTGGCGTTTCTCACCTAGCTCATTCTTGATTCGTTCCTTGCGACCTTGGTTGGCCGGTTTTCCCTCGAGCACCTTCTTTCTGGCCTCGGCAAATCGCTTGGCAAGCTCGGAAATTTGGTCCGATCCTTGGTTCTTATCCGTTTCCGGGCGGTTGGGTAAGCTGGGCAACTTGACTGGCTTGCCGGCATTATCCCCTTTATCCGGGGGACCGGCCTGGTCTTGATCGTTGGGATCGCCATTCTCCTTTGGTTTGTCCTTAGGTTGGCCTGTCTCCCCGTCGGGATTCTCGGTCTTGTCTTGAGAACCGCCGGCGTTGCCTTTCTCGCCGGCATTGCCCTTGTTTGATTCATCCGACGAGTTGGTGTCTTGCGTGTCGTCACCTTGACCTTGGCCACCATCTTGGTCGACCTGGGGCCCTTTTTTGGAGGGCCCGGTGTCGTCGGCCTTGGCGGAGCCTTTGTTTTCGTTGTTCATGCCAAACAGGCCTTTTAGAAAACCGGTCAATCCGCCCTGAGAGCTGGACTGGCTCTTGTCGGCGGTATCGGTTGAATCCGTGCTCGTTTTATCAACGGGCCGTGCTTGTTCTGCCGAGGCGTTTGCCTGCCCTGCACGGGTTTCGGTTTCGCCATCTTGCGGCGGTTGTCCATTTGCGGGTAGGGAAGATGCGTAGCCGACGCAAACAGCAACTGCGAAGAGCGCTACTATTCGTTTCATAAATGCCTCGCTGAATTTCACGATTGGATCCTTGCCACTTGGATAAGGGATTCCTATTAGGTTCTTGACCATTTTTAAATTAACTCATAAAACCGGACGCGAATAGGAAAATCCCTTATTTCCTAAGGTCCGTATGCCCTTAATAGAGCGCTGAGTTTTCTGGCAGCAGGATGCGTGCCAAAGACTCTTAAATGGGGCAATCGTTGAACGGCGGGGCTTCTAACAAGACGCTCCCTCTCGTGGCAGGCTGTCAGGTGGGCCTTTGTCCCCAACAGGGGCAACGCTTGGGTGGAGCGGTGCAGCGCAAGCGCTTTGATGCGTGTCTGAGGCAACGCCTCGCTGGGCGGTTTTAGGCAAGGCTACTTGGTCTTTTGCCCAGAGAGCCGATAGCGAAGATAGTCTCGCGACACCCCGAGCAATCTCGCGGCGGCGGAGACGTTTTGATCGGTTTGGTTGAGGGCGTGTTGAATCAGGCGATTGATTGCGGCTTCGAGGGAAAAGCCGCTTTCGGGAAACCGGTAATTTTCATTGAACCAATCCGGTTCGTCCGACTTATTCTGATCTCCGGTTGGTCTCGACTCTGGTGGCGACTGGGTGAGCAGATGGATGAAGTGAAGCTCTTCTTCTTCTTCAAAGACGACAGACCGTTCCAATTCATGGGAGAGCTCTCGGACATTGCCGGGCCAATGGTAATTTTTCAGCTTTTCGGCCCCTTCCGGATGGATCTTTTTTGTCGGGATGCGATAGCGTTTGCAGACTTGCTCAAGCAGCGATTTCGCCAGCTCAAGGATGTCGTCTCCCCGTTCTCGGAGAGGCGCGATGTTCAATCGGAAAAGATCAAGCCGGTGAAAGAGGTCTTCTCGGAATTGGCCTTCTGCCACGAGCTCCTTGAGATCCCGTGACGCGGCGGCGATGAGTCGAACGTCGACCGGGATCGGCTTGTTGCGGCCCAATCGTCGGATGTTTTGATCTTCGATCGCGGTCAGGACCTTGGCTTGGAGGGGGAGGGAGAGACTCGGAAGCTCATCGAGGAAGAGTGTGCCGCCATTGGCTGCCTCGAACAATCCCATTCGGGCCGAGCGGGCGTCCGTAAAAGCCCCTTTTTCATGGCCGAACAGCTCGGCCTCGGCGAGCTGTTCCGGCAAGGCGGAGCAGTTGACCTCAACGAGGGGCTGATTGGCTCGAGGACCGTGGTGATGAATCCAACGGGCAATCGTCGTCTTGCCGGTCCCGGTTTCTCCTTGAATGAGGACCGGCGGGAGTGAGGTCTCGATCCGTTGGTCTGCAGAGATGATCTTTTCGATCTGAGACTTTAAGGGAGCGAGCGATTCCCCGAAAAAGAAGGACTTTTCGGCGCGCACTTCGGCGGAGCGCCGATGTTCGGTGCGTCTGGCGGATTGTTTTGAGCTTTTGGCGCGCTCAATGACCAAGGGGAGCTCCCCGGGGTCGAACGGTTTGGCCAAATAATCGGTGGCTCCCAGTCGCATTGCCTCGACGGCGGTCGATACATTCCCTTCGGCGGTGATGATGATCACGCCGGTGTTTGCCGGAAAAACCTTTTCCTTGAGTAGGCTGAGCCCTGAGCCGTCGGGCAGGGTAAAGTCCAAAAGGACAAAATCGTAGGTGAGCTCTTGCAGGAGCTGCTTCGCTCCTTGGTAGGTGCCGACTTGCGTTACCTCTGCCCCTAACTTTTCGAGATAGGAAGCGATCTGCTTACGCAGCAGGGCATCGTCTTCAATGATTAGGATGTCGAGGCCGGTTAAAGCGGAACGTTGCATATCCCGTATTAAGTAACCTGAACGGTCCAGTCGGTGCAAGCGGATTAGCAAGCCTCGCGAAGAAAAAGGCGCCCCGCCGGGGGATGGCGGGGCGCCTGTGCCAGGAGGAACGAGGTGTTTTGGGAGGAGTTAGTGGGGAGATTTGTTATGGCTCCCGATCAGTCTTGACCGGGACGATTCTCTTTGGCCTCTTCTGCGGCCTCTTCTTTGGCCTCGTCAATGACGGCGCCAATCTCGGCTTCGTTCTTGAAGTTGGCCTTAATCTCGTCAATGCGGGCCTTGGCATTGCTCCGGACCTTCGCCCGCGTCTCAAGCCAAGCGTCCCGTTTTTCTTTAATCGTATTACGGATCTCTTCCCGCTCTTCTTTGCTGCTTCCCTTCAGTTCGCTGAGCTTCTCCTTTTTCTCTTCCAAGAACTTCTTCTGTTCTTGCTTCATGTTGTCGACCATTGCCTTGACTTCAGCGGAGATTTTCTGCCCAAGCGCAGCTCCCTTGGCCTCTTCAGGCATTTCCGGTCGCTCCGGCTTTTCGGGCTTCTCCGGCTTTTCCTTGTCGTGGCCGATTGCGAGACCGCCTTCAACATCGCCGCGGACCTCTTGGCCTAAGCCGAGCCCAATGCCGTTGTTCCCCTTTTGTTTTCCGTTCTCAGCCTCTTCTTGGTTCTCAGCGTCTTCTTCAGCTTGCTCTTCGGCATTTTCCTGAGCTTCTTCTTCAGCCTCGGCTTGCGCATCAGCGTTGGCATCGCCTCCCACGTCGGCATCGGCATCGGCATTACCTGAAGCTTCGCCCTCGACAGAGCCTTCGGCCTCGGCGCTGGCATCGGAGTCAGCATCGGCAT
>JAHEOI010000165.1 GCA_018610125.1 Verrucomicrobiota bacterium | reverse complement strand
TTCCTCGTTGGGCGCTGCCGGCCAATGTCTCGCCGAGTCCGACCACGATTTCCATATAAACTTCAGTGTGGCGATTGCTCAACGGATTGACGGTATGGAGAATAAACGAGTAGTCGGGATCGAGCAGGGACTGCACGATGACGGCCATATGGGCGGCATTGTGAGGCAGCCGATTCTGCTCACGATTCCAGATGGCTCGCTCCGACCATAGTGACGCCCAAACTTGGCGGATGGCGTCGGGCAGCCGTTCCGGCGGTATGTTGATTCGGGAATCATAGACACCGGCGGCCACACTGCCGGGAGAGTCTTCCAGGCTCGAGCTTGATCGGATCGCAAATCGAGCATTTGACCCAAAGCTCTGTTCGATGGTCTTAAGCCAAGATTTCGGTACCGGCAGACCCAGGACCAGATCCTGGAGCTGCTGCGCCGGCCGATCTTTCCCGGTGGCGCCTTGATCGAGTGTCGAAAGCAGTCGGCGATACTCGGCGGCTGTGGTCTCGCAGGCGTCAATGGTCGACTCCAGTCCGGCAAAGGGAATCACCAGTGTCGGAAGGGTATGAAACGAGGCCCCCTGCTTTTGAGCAAGGGCTTCGAGCTGTCTCAATGAATCGGCCTTTCTGCCGCCGGTCGCCGGGGTGACTTCTTGAACGGGAAGGACCGGTTGATGGAGCTGCAGCTCGACGTGTGAACTGGCGGTCGGTTGCTCGGTTTGTTCTTTGGCTTTCTCGTTTTCCGAACGGGCAGGCGCCCTCTTGTCCGTGAACGTCGTGATCGTTGTGTCCTCCGGACCGACCTTGAGCCTGACCGGTTGTCCGGAGGTGGCGATCAGTTTCTCGTAACGCGAGGGATCGGAGCAAGTGACCAATGGGATCCTTGATTGTCGGGCTCGAACGCTAAGGTGGGAGAGGTGAGGAATCTCGTGACGCAAGATGATGCCCATGACGTTGTTGGGGATCTCTTCATCCCCTTCGGCCTCATCCAATACCAGGATGACCGAGTCGGCGTGGTGGGAGACGTCGGTTTCGAGCGTGATCCGGTGGTGGAGCTCTCCTTCGGCCTCGCCGGTATTAATGGCCTCCCATACCCGAGGCTCGGAGCCGCTGACAAGCCTTTTCTGAAGCCAAGTCGTCAGCTTGGAGAATTGAAAGACCAGGTTGCGCCGGATCTCATCATCGGATCGTTGGCGTATGATCTCGTCTGTGATCTGGAAAGCGGCTCCCAAATCATTCAAGGCCTTCCCGAAGCGCTCCAAGATCCGATCGGTGATATCCTCGTAGACCCGTTGACATCGCTCAAGGGTGGCTCGCATTCGCAGACAGGCTTGATTCGAGCCGGGATCTTCTTCGGAAATCGAGCTCAGCTCGGCGAGGATGGCAGCGATTTCTTCACGGGTGTTTCCGTTGAGCCGGAGATTTTCCAGGACCTCCTTGATAAGCGCGATTCCATGCTTCCATCCTTCGTCCTCGAGCGAGTCGATACGATTCAACAGCGCGCTTGTTTGCATGAAGGCATCTTGCTCAAGCTGGATTTCGGTGATGCGATAAGCCAAGCGATTGGCTTCGTCCGATTCGGAAACCTTTTGAAGACACCATCTTCGCAGGGCTGTTGCCTGTCGAAGGAGAGATTCCGCCTCATCAAGGCGGCTTGTCTCCTTCTCTCGGGCCGCAAGGAATTCGTGGAGTGCTTGTTTAAAGGCAAGATCGTCAGCCTGATCGGCCATCTCCCGAAGGCGCTCCTTGAGATCTTGGGCATTGAAGAATTGTTTCAGCTCTTGATGGAACGTGCGGAGTTCATCGACGAATTCGGCCGGGTAATGGCTTTCGGATTGGGTTACACGGGATAACAATCGCTCGGAAGTGATCAGATCTTCCGGGCCGGCGCATCGATGAAGCTTGTTTTGAAGCGTCACTTTGATTTCATGCTTGAGCTCCTTCGGAATATCGTTTCGATGGGCGATATCCCGAATCCGGGTCAGGGGCTCACTTCGGGTAAATCGCTCTTCGTAAGAGGGGAGTGAGGTGAAGATTCTTCGAATGATCGGTTCATTCTCCGGCGTGGTCAAACGGGTCAAGTGGCCTTCGATACGTTGTGCAATGGCGGCGTGATGGCTCGGACGGAAATGCCGTGAGTCTTCCCGGCATGGGATAATCCCCGCCCGAACCAGATCGAGATACATCGCGAGGTACGCAAGCTCATGTTGTTGCGGCGGCGAGCGAAGGACTTCCAGGAAGGTTTCAACCCAGTGCAACTTTTGACGCCAGCTTGGGTTTTCTCGGTCCGCGCTGACAAGCTTAGCCGGAAGCTCGGGCTGTTTGGCCCCGGTCGGCTTCGCTACAGAGCTGCGAGGTGTCGCGCTGCTTTTTTTTTTAGGCCCTCGGGGAGGAGGGCCTGAAGCTGGTCCCGCGTCCGTGTTAGCAGCGATGGCGGATCCGGCCATTGCTCGAGGATGGCCGAGCCATGGAAGCCGCGTTGATTAAGATGGGCCAGGAGCTCTCGAATTCCGGTATTGTCCGTGCCTGCCGGACCGGTGAAGAGCGGAAGATGCCGGTCGGCATCCCCGTAATTCTCGTGCAAGTGAAGATGGATGATAGGGACCTGCGGCGATAATCGCCCCAGGTATCCGAGGTAATCATTTCGGGTCGATTCGCATAGGTTGGCATGTCCGAGGTCAAAGCACATTCCGACATGCTCCGTTGGGAGCGTGAAGCTGCCGGCTTTCAAACAGCCAAAGAAGTCATTGAAGTCTTCCGGGGCGTGCTCGGGACCATTCTCGACGGCGAGCGACAGTCCCTTTTCGGCAGTCTTGCGGATCAGAGGGGCCAGGGACTTCGCAAAAGCCTCCGGGCCGAAGCGACTGTCGAGATGAAGGTTTAGCAGCGCCGCACCGATATCGATGGCGTATTGCACGGCGCCGTCCAATCGGTCCAGCCCGTCCTGTTCGAATGTGGAGAAGCCAAGCGGGGCATGGACCGAGAGCCGTAAATCATGATCGGTGGCGGTTGCTTGGATCCATTTCCTGGTTTCGCGATCGAGATCGGTTTCAGCCCAGCCCGAGCCGTCGTCCTTCTTGTCGGGAAACCATTCAAAGGAATGGAATCCGTGAGCGAGGGCAAATTCAAAAGGCAACGACGGCTTGCCGGCTGAAACCGCTGTTTGGTTGCCGATTCGGAATGGGATCTCGTTCGGTGTCGCCATTGAAGCAAGTCAGTTATGTAAGGATAATCTGGGGGCGGCTTTGAACCACGTGAAAGCCGCCATGGGCATAGCCCCCTTCAATATCCTGGGGCCCTTGCAACGCCTTTTCAACCGAAACACCGAGCTCGGCAATTTGTCGAAGCAGCTTGGTCCGAAAGTCGGGGTCCTGAAAAAGGGGGTCTGTCGAATATTTAAGGCGAGCTTCGCGAGGTGGGGGAGAGAGGAGACTGTCATAAAGGCCCGCACCGGCATAGCCGGCCAGGTCTTCCGCATTGGAATCCGAGCGGAAAATCAAACCGTCTCCGATCAGGGATAGACTCTTGCTTGGGTAGGTCAAAAGCTGCGGTGTGAGTGTCTCCTTGGGGCAGAGGAAGCTAAGGGCACGACCCGGGTAGTTGGCCACAAGGGTTTCCCCTAAGCCGACGACCACTTCGCCATAAAGCTGCGTCTCATCTTGGGTGAATGGATTAACCGTATGGAGGACGAACGCATAATCCATAGTCACAACTTCCTGGATCAGCACGGCCATGTGGATGGCGTCGTCTTTAACGCCGCGGGCCTTGCGGCTGAGGAAGGCGCGATCGTTCCACTTTGAAGCCCATACAGCTTTGATGCAATCCCATGCCTCATTCCAGTTGGAAGGGGATTTCAGACCGGAAGCGTGGCAGGTCTTTTGAATCGCCTGCTTAAGCTCATCCGAGAGTGTCAGTTCCTTGACGGTCTCCCGCAGGCTCGAGAGTGTCGCCGCCGGGTCGGATACGGTCTCAAGATCCTCTCTTAGCTCGTCGTAACGGGCTTTCAGACTTCGATTCTCGGGAAGCGACAAGGTTGTCTCGAAGACCCCGAACGGGAGGGCGAATGAATTTGGTGTTTCTATCCCGGGGGGCAAGCTGGCAGAGAGATGCTTGAGATTGAGTGCCTTGCCGCCGACGAGGCCTGCACGAAAAGCGTTGGGCGTGATCGGGGATCGGCCCATTTCGGGCTCTTGAACCGTTATTGTTGATTCGGCCGTCCGCACACCGGCTTGCGCGATTGGTTCCTTCGTTGGCTCGCTCGATGCCTCGAAGGCGACATCGCCGGACGGCTTGACTTGAAGGTGGATCCAACATTGCTCCAGCTTGCGGAGGCGCTGCAGCGTCTCGGGCTCGTAACAGGTGGCAAACAATACCGGAATGTTGCGGGCTCGAACGGCAACATGGGAAACGAGGTCGACCGGATCCGGTGTGATGACTGCGGTAACCCCGGGAGGTGGCTCTTCATCCCCCCTGACGCGATCGGCAAGAATCACAGTCGGCTCATTGTATTCCGAGTTGGTGCAATCGCTAAGCCCTTGGACGACTTGCAGCCTTCCGTACGTTTCGCCGCGACTGATCACTTGCCAGCCGCCCAAGCCGGCACGCTTTCTCAAGAGCGGATCGAGTCGGTGCAGGAGAGTCGACAAGACAAACATGAGGCGGCCCCGCACGACAGCTTCACCGAAGGTGTCAATTGTCCATTGCTCCGCCTGAAAGGCTTTCCCGAGGGATTCGGCGATTGTCTGGATCAACTGATAGAAACGATCGGTTTCGGTGCTGACGGCCCGCTGCAGCCGGTCGGTCACTGCGAGAGCTTGAAGCAATGTGTCGTAGGTCGGCTCGTCGATCCATTTTGCCAATGGCCAATCGTCATGGCAGATCGAGAGCTCGTCGGTATCGTGAGTCAGCCTTGTGTTGGCAATGGCTTCATCGATCAAGCGAACGAGCTGTTCCTCCTTGAGCCCTGTATGCAAGCTGCCTTCGACGCGCGCTCGCAGCGTTGTCTCAAGCGCCAGATCCAGGGAGAGAGCATCCCGCACGCGATACGGGTCTTTATCTGTCGTTAAGATGCGATTCAAACAGCCGCGGACGGACGTGGCATTTTGGACGAGCTCCAGCAATGGGGCATCGGGATTGGCCCGGTGGTGAAGGAGATTATCGAGCGCATCGGAAGCGCTGGAATCCATCAGGTAGCGTCCGGTGTCGGCAGCGCTCTCCAGGTCGGTGCCCGAATGGATCGATCGAAGCAGCCTAAGGAAATGCTCAAAGTCATGGATCAGGCCATCTTTGATATCCGGGTTGAAATCGGGCGGTGTGACGATCGGCCGCTCGAAGCTGGCCAAGCGCTCCGGCGTCACGCCATGCTTTCGGAGCGTTTCATAAAAAACGTCCTGGTTGCCGTCACTCTTCAGAAAATCGAGATAGGCCTCGCAGATCGCGATGTCGTCCGGGGTCGTGTTGTTATGGAGCTTCTGATGCCATTCCTCCATGAAGTGACCGGTCACCTCTTTAACGTGATGCCGGTGCATGATCGTCAGGATCTCATCACGGATCTCTTGCCCTTCACCTCCTCGTCCGACCAGGGCGAGCATGGCGCGGATGATTTCACGGTTTTCAGGCTGGGTTGCGATGAACGCTTCGGCAAGCTTGTAGGTGAGCTCGTCCTGGGCATGGCTCAGCTCCCGGGGTTTGGTGTTGTAGCGCCGCTGCCAATCGAGCTGCCGAATTGCCGAATAGCGCAGCCAGACCAGCAAAGTGGCCCAGCCTTGCGGGCTGTCTTCGATCTGATCGATAAGTTCCCGACAGAGGTTGTACCGGTGCATCAAGGTCCATGACTGCTTGCCGGTCTCAGCCTCCACAATGGCTTCTTCGATCTCGGAGCGTGAGGTTGGGGCGTCTGGTTTTGGGTGGACCGGAACAAAGAAATCTTTGCCGCCGTTGTTATCCCATCGATTCAGCTTGGGATAAAAGAGGACAAAGGCGATGCGTCGGAACGGGCTCTCCTTGGGAATCGTCAGCGTTAGGCTCTGCTCGCTGTCCTCGGGAACAAAGGGACTCTGAACGGCACCCTTATCGATGGCAACGCTCCCCGCAGGCCACAGGCGTTTCGGAGGCAGTTCCCAGGGATCGCCGGGGCGTCGAGTCACACCCCAATGAAGCCAACATTCGGCATCTTTGGGCATTCGCAAGGTCAGCACCCACGCGTCTTGCTTCTCCTGGCGTTCGATCTTGATGGCTCCGGGGGCCTTGGCCTCGCTCGTTATATCCGCCGTTGCTGGCATACTGTCAAACTAGTCGAAACTGGCGCAACTTCAATGGCCGGAGTGGCGGAGTGGAGGAGTGGAGGAGGAGCTTCTCCGTGATAGGGATGTTGTCCTCAACGTTCCACTATTTTCGGAGATGCCTCCTTCATAAAAAAGGGACGCCGGTGGACGGCGTCCCAAAAAGGTTGCCTTTACGGCTCGGCAGCTTTTTCCTGAAGGGTTGCTACCTCATGGGCCTTTCTCAACAATGTATTTAGTCAGGTCGGCCACCCGAGTGCTATAGCCCCACTCGTTGTCGTACCATGCAATCAGCTTGAAAAAGCGACTATTGAGCTGAATTCCAGAGTCTGCGTCAAAGATCGAGGAGGCCGGTGCGTGAATGAAGTCGGTGCTTACCACTTGATCCTCTGTGTACTCGAGGATGCCTTTGAGGTAGCTCTCGCTGGCCTTCTTCATGGCTCCGCAGATCTCGGAGTAGCTTGTCTCTTTTTCCGAACGGAAGGTTAAATCGACCGTCGAGACCGTTGGCGTCGGCACTCGGAAGGCCATTCCGGTCAGTTTCCCTTTCACTTGCGGGCAGACCAGTCCGACCGCCTTCGCCGCGCCGGTGGCGGCAGGAATGATGTTGAGAGCAGCGCTCCGTCCGCCTTTGAAATCTTTCTTGCTTGGGGCGTCGACGGTCTTTTGGGTTGCCGTGTAAGCATGGACCGTTGTCATGAGCCCTTCTTCGACACCGAAGCCTTCCTGCAACAGGACATGCACCAGCGGGGCCAAGCAGTTCGTCGTGCACGAAGCGTTGGAGATAATCTGGTGCTTGCTCGGGTCATACTGCTCATGATTGACCCCGATGGCCACTGTCAAATCCTCGTTCTTGGCGGGTGCGGAGATAATCACCCGTTTTGCCCCCGCAGCCAGATGGCCTTTGGCTTTTGTGGCGTCCGTGAACAAGCCTGTCGACTCCACCACGACGTCGACCCCCATTTGCTTCCACGGGAGATCGGCCGGGTCCTTGGCGCTGACCACTTGAATCTCTTGATCGTTAACGACCAGCACGTCGTCTTCCGCTTTATCGTTTGAAGACTTCCGCGACGAGACAGTGCCTTGGAAGCGCCCTTGCGTCGAATCGTACTTCAGCAAATAGGCCAGGTTGTCGGCGCCAACGATGTCGCCGACAGCGGCAACCTCCATCTCCTTACCCTTGCCAACAAGCCCTTGCTCGACCAAGGACCGGAATACCAATCGGCCAATCCGGCCAAATCCATTAATTGCTACTTTAACAGCCATAGTTGTCTTTTAGGAAAATACGTTCAGTTCAATCGAATCCAATTCAAGCTCATTTCAATTAACCGCAGAATCGCCTCTCAAGGCAAAATAGCATACCCCCCTCTGCTGGTGGGTGTCAACGACCAGCGAGTCGTTGTCACACCCGCCAAGGCATGAGGTCCGTCTCAGCCGTGTTTTCTGTTTCTGTCGACGCCTCGCTGATTTTCCCCTTCGCGGAACAAAAAATGAGATTTAGAATTATTCCAAATATTGACAATAGGGAAGAGGAGGTTCAGGGTTGGTGATGTGGTTGAGCGAGGCAGACAAACACGTGAAGACGAGCAGTTGAACCGGAGCTTGGCGGAGCTCGGATTACGTGTGACCTCGCAGCGTAAGGAGGTCTACACGGTATTGCTGGAGGATCGGGATCATCCGACGGCGGAGCAGGTATTCATTCGGACCAAGAACCGGATGCCGGAGATCTCGATGGCGACCGTCTACAACTGCTTGGACACGTTGGTTAAGTGCGGTTTGGTTCGCGAAGTCAATCTGGATCGGGCTCCGACGCGGTATTGTCCGAACATGCAGGAGCACTGTCACTTTTATTGTGAGGTATGCGGGCAAGTGTTCGACATTGATTTCCGGGAAAACCGGGGGCGAGCTGGGTTTGCGATTCCGGAGGGATTCAAACCGAAGCAGTTCGAAGTTTCGATTCGAGGGTGCTGCCCGAAGTGCAACGGGATGAAGAGCTCGGGCGAGCTCACGGATAGAGATCATAAGAAAGAGCGGAGAACTGGAGTGGCGTAAGTTTATGAGCAAGGCATCAGAGACAATTGATTCATTTGTGAACCGGGAATACTCCTACGGGTTTGTAACGGATGTGGAGCAGGATTCCGCTCCTCCGGGATTGAACGAGGATATCATCCGTTTCATTTCCAAGAAGAAGGAGGAGCCCGATTTCATGGTGGATTGGCGGTTAAGGGCCTACCGCTATTGGCGAACCTTGGAAGTGCCGACGTGGGCGAAGGTCTATTTTCCGCCGATCGATTTCCAGAGCATCGTCTATTATTCGGCGCCCAAGCAACGGGGCGAAGGGCCGCAGAGCTTGGATGATGTCGATCCCAAGCTTTTGGAGACCTACGAAAAGCTGGGGATCCCATTGAAGGAGCAGGAGCGCCTGGCGGGTGTCGCGGTCGATGCGGTGTTCGACAGTGTTTCGGTTGGGACGACATTCCAGGATAAGCTGGCGGAGCAAGGGATCATCTTTTGCTCGATTTCCGAGGCACTCCAGAATCATCCGGAGCTGGTGGAGAAGTATATCGGGACGGTCGTTCCTTATACCGATAATTTCTTTGCCTCGTTGAATTCGGCTGTCTTTACCGATGGCTCGTTCTGTTACATCCCGAAAGGGGTGAAATGCCCGATGGAGCTGTCGACTTATTTCCGAATCAATGCCGCCAACACGGGACAGTTCGAGCGGACGCTGATCGTGGCCGAGGAGGGCTCTTCCGTGAGCTATTTGGAAGGGTGCACCGCGCCTCAGCGGGACGAGAACCAGCTTCACGCCGCAGTTGTCGAGCTGTTGGCCCTCGATGACGCCCAGATCAAGTATTCGACGGTTCAAAACTGGTATCCCGGTGACGAGGAAGGAAAAGGCGGCATTTACAACTTCGTGACAAAGCGCGGCTTGTGCAAAGGGCGCAACTCGAAGATTTCGTGGACCCAAGTCGAGACCGGATCCGCCATCACTTGGAAATACCCGAGCTGCGTTTTGGTCGGGGATAATTCGGTTGGTGAATTCTACTCCGTGGCCTTGACCAACAAATACCAGCAGGCCGATACCGGGACGAAAATGACCCATATCGGCAAGAACACGCGCAGCACGGTGGTGTCCAAAGGTATCTCGGCGGGTCACGGGCAGAATAGCTATCGCGGACTGGTCAAGTTCAACAAGAACGCGGACAACGCTCGGAACTTCTCGCAGTGCGATTCGCTGCTGATTGGCGACCAGAGCGGGGCCCATACCTTCCCGTATATCGAGGGACGTAACCCGACGACCAGCGTCGAGCACGAAGCGACGACCTCGAAGATCGGCGAGGATCAGATCTTCTACTGCAATCAGCGCGGGATCTCGACGCAGGATGCGGTCAATATGATCGTTAACGGGTACTGCAAGGAAGTCTTCCAGCAGTTGCCGATGGAGTTCGCCGTTGAGGCGCAGAAGCTTCTAGGAGTCAGCCTTGAAGGGAGTGTCGGATAAAGCAGTTCAGTGGGCTGACGCCCCGGAGGAGGGCGGATTAAAGATGGCAGCCCCTGAAAAGGGGCGTGCAGCGGAGACAAGTTCGCCGGTATTAAGGGGAGTGGGAAAGGCTTGATCTAGCTCAATGTCATGGGTGTGATCAGCGGCGAGGCTTGGCAGTGTCCAAATGGAATAAAGAAATATGCTAGAAATTAAAGATTTAAAGGCAGGAGTTGAAGGCACATCGATCCTGGAGGGAGTTAACCTTTCAGTCAAAGCGGGCGAAGTCCATGCGATCATGGGGCCCAATGGGAGCGGCAAGAGCACACTGGCTCAGATCTTGGCCGGTCGGGACGGATATGAAGTGACCGGCGGCAGTGCCACCTTCGAGGGGAAAGATTTATTGGAGCTGGAACCGGACGAGCGCGCGAAAGAGGGCCTCTTTCTGGCGTTTCAATATCCGGTAGAGATTCCCGGAGTCAATAGCAGCTACTTTTTGAAGGCGGCCTTGAACGAGGTTCGAAAGCACCGAGGCGAGCCTGAAATGGATGCGGTTGAGTTCCTTCAATTTGTGAAGGAGAAGATGAAGCTTCTTGACTTGCGGGAGGACTTCTTGAAGCGCCCGGTCAACGAGGGCTTTTCCGGGGGTGAAAAGAAGCGCAACGAAATCTTCCAGATGGCTGTCTTACAGCCGAAGCTAGCGATCCTGGATGAAACGGATTCGGGGCTCGATATCGACGCCTTGAAGGTTGTCTCCTCGGGTGTGAATCGACTCAAGAGCCAAGACAACGCCCAGCTTATTATCACCCACTATCAACGGCTGTTGAATTACATCGTTCCGGATTATGTCCATGTGCTTTATCAAGGGCAGATTATCCGGTCCGGAGGAAAGGATTTGGCCCTTGAACTTGAGGAAAAGGGCTACGATTGGATCAACGAGGAGAGGAGTCAGCCCGCGTAAAGGGAATGATCATCTATTTGGGCATCGGGACATATGAGTGAGATCACACAAGAGCAAGTAACGCAACAATCCGATCCCTATCTCAGCCGATTTGAGGCGCTTGAGAAGGAAGGAGAGCGCGGTGGGCCCTCGTGGGTGTTTCCGATTCGCAAGGCCGGCATATCCCGCTTTGCCGAATTGGGATTCCCGACCATCAAGCATGAGGATTGGCGCTTCACGAACATTCGACCGATTACAGAGCTTCCGTTCTTGCCGGTTTTGGAGCCGAGCCGTGAAACAATTTCGGAAGCGGCTTTAAATCGATTCGCATTTGCCGGGCTCGAGGCGCATCGGTTGGTATTTGTCGATGGCTTTTTGGCGCCGGATCTCTGCCAAATCGAGTCGTTACCTGAGGGGGCGATTGTTGGAAGCTTGGCCGAGCAGCTCAAGAAAGAAAGCAAGGAGGTCAAAGATCACTTTGCCGGACAGATCAACGGCGAAGAGAACGCCTTTACAGCGTTGAACACCGCGTTCTTTCAAGACGGCGCCTTTATCTATCTCCCGAAAGGAACAGTGATGGAGAAACCGATCCATCTCCTCTTTATCTCGACCGGGAGCGAGCGGGGAATGACGACGCATCCGCGGAACTTGATTATCGCCGAGCCTCACAGCGAGCTGAAGCTCGTGGAGAGCTACGCAGGGCTGAACGACATCCCCTATCTGACCAACGCGGTGACCGAGAGTGTGATCGCGGACGAAGCCCACGTCGAGCATTGCAAGCTTCAGAATGAGCCGGGAGAGGCCTTTCATATGGCCTCGCTCTATTCGCATCAAGGGCGAAGCAGTCGCTTTCATTTTCACCCTATTGCGATGGGAGCCCACATTTCGCGAAATACGATCCGCACCACCCTGGATGGGGAAGGCTTGGAATGTGTCCTGAACGGGCTTTACCTGACTTACGGGAAGCAGCTCGCGGACAATTACATGACCGTCGATCACGCGAAGCCCCATGGCGAGAGCCATGAGTACTTCAACGGGGTCATGGATGAGAAGTCGCACGGCGTCTTTCATGGCAGGATCCTTGTCCGACCCCACTCTCAAAAAACCGACGCCAAGCAGACGAATAAGAACATTTTGCTCTCCGGGAACGCTGTCGTGAACGCCAAGCCGCAATTGGAGATTTACGCCGACGATGTCAAGTGCACGCACGGGGCGACATGCGGGCAATTAAGCGACGACGCGATCTTCTATTTGCGAGCGCGTGGATTGAACTACCCGACCGCGCGACGGATGCTGACGCACGCCTTTGCCGGGGAAATTGTCGAGCGCATTCGAATGGACACGGTCCGGGAAGAACTTGACCGCTTGGTTTGGGACCGTTTGGAGCAGATGCCTCGTCTTGCTCAAACTGCGGAGTAAACCAGATTACCAAGCTATGTTTGACGAACTAAGTGACCTCTATCAGGAGGTAATCCTCGACCATAGCAGGAGTCCGCGCAATTTCCACAAGATGGAAGGCGCCAATCACACTGCCAAAGGGCATAACCCGCTGTGTGGCGACGAAATTACGCTCTACCTGCTAATGGACGAAAACGACGTCATTCAGGACGTCAGTTTCGAAGGGGCCGGGTGTGCGATTTCCAAGGCCTCGGCTTCGTTATTGACTTCGGCGTTGAAGGGCAAGTCGAAGCAGGAGGTGAAGGAGCTGTTTGACAAAGTGCATGCGATGGTGACCAACGGAGAGACCGACAGCGAGGAGATGGGAAAGCTCGCGGTCTTCGCGGGTGTGCATAAGTTCCCGGCCCGGGTTAAGTGTGCTATTTTACCTTGGCATGCGGTGATTGCGGCAATGGAAGGCGAAAAACAAGAAGTGACGACGGAATAGGGAGTTGACTATGGAAATCGGTGAGCCCGTAACGTTACAACGCGATTGCGAAGCGGCGATCGTTCCGATGGGGGATCGTGTTGTCCTGCCTGAAGGCGAGCAGGCTTACGTGACGCAAGCCCTTGGAGGGAATTACACGGTGGTCGTCAAAGGGAACATGTATCGGATCGCCGACAAGGACGCCGATGCCTTGGGGATGGAGCCGCAAGGGCAGTCGGTGACCGGGTCCAGCGGGAAGCCGGAGAGTCCTGAGGACGTTGAGAAGTTAATCTGGGAGCAGATGAAGACCTGTTACGACCCGGAAATTCCGGTGAATATTGTCGATCTCGGGTTGATTTACGATTGTCAGGTTGAGTCGCTTTCGGACAACAGTGGCTACAAGGCGGACATTAAAATGACCCTGACCGCACCCGGCTGTGGCATGGGGGAATACCTTCGGCAGGATGTTCAAAACAAGGTCTTAAGTATCGAAGGGGTGGAAGAGACGAATATCGAGCTCGTCTTTGAGCCGCCTTGGGACCAGTCGATGATGTCGGAGGCTGCCCAGCTCCAGCTCGGAATGATGTAATTTGCTTTGACAAGGAACCTAGAGTAAAAGCACTGAGAAAACCGACGAAGCAGGAAAACGCGTATGGGAAAATGGGTGAAGGTGGCGAATACGAATGATATCCCGCAAGGGCAGGGCGCGGCGTTTGACGTGGAAGGCCAAACGGTGGCGGTATTCAATGTTAATGGGAGCTACTATGCGATCGATGACACGTGCCCTCACAGTGGCGGTCCGCTGTCGGAGGGGGATGTCGACGAAAACAAGAATGTGACCTGCCCTTGGCATGAGGCGCAATTCAGCCTGGAGAATGGCGATGTCTTATGCCCGCCTGCCTTTGAAGGGGTGAGCACGTATCCGGTGACGGTTGAAGGGGATGAAATCAAGATTGAAGTGTGACCGATGTTGACAGAGACGGACAGAGCGGCGCATTTGCAAACCACCTTGGGGAGTGCCGAGCTGAGGCAGGATTTTCCGATTTTGGACCAGGAAATCCGGGGCAATCCGTTAATCTATCTCGATAATGCGGCAACGACCCAAAAGCCTCGCTCTGTCCTCAAAGCGATTCGGGACTATTACGAGAACGACAACTCGAACGTTCATCGAGGGATTCACGCATTGAGTCAGCGTGCCACCGAGGCTTATGAAGGGGCACGAGAGCGAGCGGCCGCGTTCATTAATGCCTCGCGTTCGGAGGAAATTGTCTTTACACGGGGGACAACCGAGGGGATCAACCTGGTGGCTCAATCCTGGGGGAGGGTCAATTTAAAACCGGGGGACAAGATCCTGCTGACCGAGATGGAGCATCACAGCAACATCGTTCCCTGGCAATTATTGGCGGAACAGATCGGTGTTGAACTGGTTTATCTCCCGATCACAGGCGAGGATGGAATGCTCGATCTGAACCGGCTCGACGAGTTTTTGAGTCGGGACGTCAAGGTGTTCGCGATGACCCATATCTCGAATACGCTTGGCACGATCAACCCGGTCGCTTGGCTATGCCAGCGAGCGCGAAGACAGGGGATTGTGACCGTCGTCGACGCCGCTCAAAGCGCCGGACACTCCCCATTGGATGTCCAAGCGATTGGCTGTGATTTTCTGGCGTTTTCCGGTCATAAGATGTGCGCTCCGACCGGTATCGGAGTCCTTTATGGGCGCAAGGATCTTTTGGAAGCGATGCCGCCTTATCAAGGCGGAGGCGAGATGATCCTCAGCGTCGATTTTCACAAGACCACTTTCAAGCGCCCCCCACTCAAGTTCGAGGCGGGTACGCCGAATATTGCCGGAGCCATCGGGCTGAAGGCGGCAATGGATTATATCGACACGCTGGGGCGGGAAGCGATTTTTGAACATGACTGCGATCTTGGCCGATACGCCTATCAACAGTTCTCTCAGCTCGACGGGATTCGGCTCTACGGGCCTGTCCAGGAGCGCGCCGGCTTGCTGAGCTTCCTGTTAACGGATGTCCATGCCCATGATCTCGTTACCGCGACCGACCAAAAGGGCTTGGCGCTTCGGGGAGGGCACCATTGCAATCAGCCCCTAATGCGAAAGCTCGGTATTGAGTCGACGGCGCGCGTGAGTGGCTATTTCTACAACACGCGCAAGGAGATCGATCAAGCTGTTGAGATTGTGAATGCGGTCCAGCGCTTCTTTAGCGGATGAAGGTGCTGTGTCGCGGCCGAGCGAGGCGTTGCCTCAGACCACGAAGGCATGGAGAGAAAAAGCTATGGCAACTTCGACCGAAACCGAAATCGGACCTCGATCCACGATGCAAGAGCTGTTGGCTGTCTATCCGGGAGCTCAACGGGCTTTGTTTCGAGGGTATCACATTGGTGGGTGTAGTAGCTGCGCTTTCCAATTGACGGAGACCCTCGAAGAGGTTTGTCGCCGTAACAACAATTTGGATGTCAATGAGGTGCTTGAATACATCCAAACGAGCCATGAGGAGGATGCGAAGCTATTGATTTCGCCCCGTGAATTGAATGAAGTCCTTCGGAAGGGGGATAAGGTCAAGCTGGTCGACATCCGTTCTCGCGAGGAGTTTGAAGCGGCGCGAATTGAAGGCTCGGAGCTTTTGTCGCAATCGGTCATGCAGGATATTCTCGGGAGCTGGCCGCGCGACGCGCTTCTGGTGATCGTTGATCACCAGGGCCGGCAGGGGCTGGATGCGGCGGCTTACTTCTCGGGCCAGGGGCTGCAAAACGTCAAGACGCTTCGGGGCGGACTGGATGCTTGGTCGCAAGAGGTGGATCCGAACGTGCCGCGGTATGAGATCAGTTGATCGGTAAAGGGTGAAAGAGCGCTATGGCGAGTCATGAAGAATTTCAGAAGCGTGTCGAAGAAGCGATGCGTAATCCGGAGAACATGGGCGAATTGAGCGAGGCGGACTCCGTCGGGACAGTGGGGAATGCCGAATGCGGTGAGATGCTCCGGATGTGGGTTAAATTTAAGGAAAGCCGAGGGAAAAAGGTGATCGATCAAGCAACCTTTCAATCCTTCGGTTGTGAGACCGCCATTGCGGTTGCGAGCTTGGCAACCAAGATGATCCAGGGCAAAACCCCGGAAGAAGCGCTTTCGATGCGCGGTGACGAACTGGCCGGTGACCTTGGACCGCTGCCGCCAATGAAGATCCATTGCGCCCAGTTGGTGGAGGGCGCGCTACAATCGGCATTGAAAGACCCCGAAAGCAAGGAGGGTGCAGAGGGATCCGAAGCCGCTGCCACCTCGAATTCAGGAGAAGGGAGCCTGCTGGGCAATATGGGGCAGGCCTCGAAGCCGACTGGCAAGATCCGCTTTTTGAACAAGGAGGGGGGACAAGAGGAGGAGTAGAGGAGAGAGTGAGAGTGAAAGGGGTAAGGGCAAGCTAGGACGAGGTGCTTTCCGTTGGCTTGCACCGGATGAACTTGGAAATGATCGAACAAACCCCCTTACCTCGACGGTGGGCCTGCCGGTGCGGCCGCTATCTGCACGATGTTCTTACCGTCTGAGCTGAGCCTCCCTTTGCGTGCTTATGTTGGATGACTCCCAGCCTTGTTGTGGCTTTTTATCGATTTGCCGATGGGTCTATACGCTGCCTGGGCTCTACGCCTGAATACAGAGCTTGGTCCTTAGTGATCCGCTTTTCTTTCTTTTCTTTTCCTTGCTATCACGGTTATCGCCTTTTAGGCTCGGCACCATTCTTAGGGTAATTGAGCACAAATATCGGAAACAGTGACACTATGACATCGCGGGTTCGAATTCTTTTGTCGGTGATGATGTTTCTCCAGTTTTATGTCTGGGGATCCTGGTATGTGACCCTGGTAAGCTATCTTTCCAACATAGGCTTCAGTGAGGCGATGATTGGGACGATCTACAGCACGACCGCCATTGCCGCATTGATCTCGCCTTTCTTCGTGGGGATGGTAGTCGACAAATTCTTCCCAACGGAAAAGGTCTTGGCGGTTCTCCATCTCATTGGTGGGGTGCTACTTTTGGTTGTTTCTCGCGTCGCTTCGCCAGGGGTATTTTTCTGGATCCTGCTTCTTTACACCCTTTGCTACATGCCGACCTTGGCTTTAGTGAATACGATTTCCTTCCACAATATGCGCGAGCCCGGCGAGGAATTCCCGCGGATCCGAGTGCTCGGCACGATTGGATGGATCATTGCGGGCTGGGTCTTAAGTATGCCGAAGTGGTTTGGGGGGGACAATATCGAGCCGACCAGTATCCCGCTGCAAATCGCAGGCGGAGTTTCGCTTGCGTTGGGGATTTTCTGCTTTTTCTTGCCCCATACGCCGCCGAAGGCGGCTGGAAAGAAAGTCACGGCTCGGGAAGTCCTTGGCCTGGATGCACTGGTGTTGATGAAGGAGCGCTCCTTTGCCGTCTTTGTGATCAGCTCGTTCCTGATATCGATCCCGTTGACCTTCTATTTTCAGTTAACCCATCGGTTCCTGAGCGCCGAGGGGATGGAGGCGGTGGCGGCGAAGATGACGCTCGGGCAGATATCGGAGATCATTTTCCTCTGGGTGATGCCCTTCTTCTTCGTGCGTCTTGGGGTCAAGCGAATGCTCATTATCGGCATGCTTGCCTGGACAGTCCGATATATTCTCTTCGCTTTCGGTGATGGTCAAGGAGCCCTCGTCCTGATGTTTTACTTGGGAATCGTGCTCCACGGGGTCTGTTTCGACTTTTTCTTTGTCGTTGGGCAAATCTATGTGGATAAGAAGGCCTCGGTCGACATCCGTGGGGCTGCGCAAGGCTTTATCTTTCTGGTAACGTACGGAGCCGGTATGTTGATCGGCAATCTTGCCGCCGGTTTTGTCGCCGAAACCTATGCTACCACCTTGGCTAATGGCGAGATGGGTCACAATTGGCAAATGATCTGGCTGATCCCGACAGCAATGGCTGCCGTGGTCATGGTTGCCTTCAGCCTCCTATTCCATGATCGCGTAGCGACCGACGAGGATGCCGGCACGGCTCAGTCTGGCGAGGCGACAACGTAGCACGAATCGGCACCTTGCGATGTGTGACAACGGTCCAAAAGAATAGGGCCGGCTCCTATTCTTTTGGTCTATCGTCTCTGGCCGTCGCAAACTTCGTTTGCAATGGAGAGCCACTTCATGACACAATGGATTGAATAGTTTATGAGCACCTCGGTCCCTACTACCGGACAAGACCCATTACCCTCTGAGAGTGAGCAGGAGGCGCTATTGAAGCTATTGGCCGACGAGGATAGCGGGGTGTACCGGCAAGTTCGGGAGAAAATCCTTTCGTTTGGGCAGTCGGCCGTTTCTTGGCTCTCTCCCTATGCCCTGAGCAAGGACCCAGTGCTTCGGCGTCGGTCGCAAGAGATTGTCGAAAGCCTTAAGCGCCAGGACGCCGATAACAACTTCCTCGCGTTTTGCCTGAATCAAGGCAGTAAGCTCAATTTGGAATCCGGCCTGTGGCTACTGGCTCAAACGAAGTATCCCTCTGTTAGCGTGGAGGGATACCGAGCGATTCTTGACAGCTTTGTTTATGAGCTGATGGACCGGGTGGATTTCGGGGCGGACGTCCGAGCGATCCTCAAGGCGGTCAACCGGTTCCTTTTCGAAGAGCAACAGTTCGCCGGAAATGAAGAGGATTATTTCGATCCGGAAAATAGCTACTTGAACCGAGTGATCGATCGACGGACCGGTAATCCGATCAGCCTTTGTGCCATTTACCTACTTTTAGCCGACCGCTTGGCGATGCCGATTACCGGCATTGGAATGCCGGGCCACTTTGTATGCCGGTATCAATCGAATCGGGAAGAGATTTACATCGATGCGTTTAATCGAGGTAGGCTTTTGTCCAAACGGGATTGCATTCGGTATCTCAATCAAGCAGGGCACGGCTACCAAGAAAGCTTTCTCGGGCCGGTGAGCTCTCAGCGAATCCTGCTACGTATCTGCGCGAATCTCCACCGCATTTACGGTAGCCGGGAAGAATGGGAAGAGATGGCCCGGATCCAACGCTACATCGTTGCCCTCAGTAAGTGAATCGCAATGTCCTGTCCTCTGCCATTAAATTAGGAGAGAAAAGATGCAGTGTTTCTGACAATGTGCGAGAGAAGAGCACCCCTCATCCAAACCTCCCCCCTTTCCCTTTCCCGGTCAGCCCTCAGCCCTCAGCCCTCAGCCCTCTGTGCTCTGTGCTCTGTGCTCTGTGCTCTGTGCTCTGTGCTCTGTGCTGGTCAAGTGCTCTGTGCTCTGCGGTCCGGCGATAATGTCGGATCGTGTATTGCTCGGTCTCCTCAATGGTTTCGAGCAGGTCAAAGAGGTGCTCAAAAGGGGGGAAAAATGTGTCGCCCGGGACGCTCCTCTTGACAAGGGTAAGAAACAGATCGGAGCAGAGAGGAAGCCCCTGCTCGTAGATCTTGGCGCCGCCGCAGAGAAAGACCTTTCCACATTCGTGTGCAGGGTGGATCGCTGAGAGGGTGGGGCTTACCCGTAAGTTGGCCCGCGGTTGGAGCGAGCTCGAAATGACGATTGTCTCGCGGTGTGGCAACGGCTTGCCGATCGATTCAAAGGTCTTTCTGCCCATGACGATGACATGACCACGTGTCATCCGCTTGAACCATCGGAGATCCTCCGGAAGGTGCCAAGGGATCCGATTGTTCGCCCCGATTACCCTGTTTTGCGACATGGCTGCGATCGCCTGGAACCAATCGCAGGTTGAGATGGATGTGCTCATGGGCCCTTGAATCGGTTTGCCGGGATCCCCATCAAACGGCGATGGGGGCTTTGATGGCCGGATGCGGGTCGTATCCGATCAGCTCAAAGTCTTCGTATTCGAATGCGAACAAATCTTTTTTGGCGGGATTGAGCTGCATTGTGGGGAGCGGGCGCGGCGTGCGAGAGAGCTGCAGTCGGGCCTGCTCAAGATGATTGCTGTAGAGGTGGAGGTCGCCAAAGGTATGGATGAAGGTGCCGGGCTTGAGGTCGCACACTTGAGCGACCATCATGGTCAGTAGCGCGTAGGAGGCAATGTTAAACGGCACGCCAAGGAATAAATCGCCGCTCCGTTGATAGAGCTGGCAGCTTAACGTCTCGTCTTCAACGTAAAATTGGAAAAGGATGTGACATGGAGGCAGCTTCATTTGATCGAGTTCGCCGACATTCCAAGCATTGACAAGATGGCGGCGACTATGTGGGGCATTTCGGATTTGCTCGACGACCTCGGCGATCTGATTGATCGACCTGCCGTTTGGGGCTCGCCAATCGGTCCATTGAGCCCCGTAAATCCTGCCCAAATCGCCGGTTTCATCCGCCCACTCGTTCCAGATGGTAACGCCATGCTCGTTAAGATAGCGGACGTTGGTTTCCCCGGAGAGGAACCAAAGGAGCTCGTGAATGATCGATTTGAGGTGCACCTTCTTGGTGGTGACCAAGGGGAATCCGTCGCTCAACGGGAAGCGCTCTTGCGCGCCGAACAGCGAATAGGTGCCGGTACCGGTGCGGTCCGGTTTCGGCCTTCCCTCTTCAAGCACCTGCCGTAAGAGTCTGTGATACTGCTCCATAATGGTCCGTCAAGAGCCCGAGCAAGACCGTCGCGAAGCTGCCGCCCGGCAGTGTCACGTCGAGCCGGATCTGCCCGTCCTCCGGCGCGATTTTGACATCTTTGGGAAAAAACCACAAGGGCCGCCGGGCTCCTTGAGCACGAGGAAACAGCCGGTTGTGGCGGAATGCCTCGATACCGATCGATTGCTGCTTGAGGATTCTCGCTTCGAGCTCGCCGGCCTCGTCGCGTGCCTGGCGCATTTTGGGGCCGAAGATCGGCCCGGAAATGAAAAGCTCTTCTTGGCTGAGACGGTTCGCCAGCTCCGGCGAGCCGTCATCATGGAATGAGCGGTGGCCCTTGAGAAGTAAATCGCCCGGAATCCTTTGGTTGAAGCGATCGGCTCGCTCGGCCAAGTAAGTGTTAAAGAGATGACTTTGGTAGGCGGTGACGAATAGACGACGAAGAACAAAGGGCACATCTTCGACGCGCGCGACCGGGCGTTCTGCGGTGACATTAAAGGCATCCAGGAAACCCGCCGGATTCCGGTCGAGTAAAAGCCGTCCCAGCTCGGCGTTACTGCCGGTTCTGCCAAATCGCTGTGGCCCGAAATAATTGGGCGCGCCATGGGCTGCCAGGTGATCGAGCTTGTCGGTCAACGCGTCAACAATCCGATTGGTGACCGGGTCGGCCGATTTAAGCGCCATAGAGAATCGGTTTCCCCCGTGCTGCCCGGGTCTCAGTTTGTGGGTGTGCCGCGTCTGATCGAGCAACCGGATCTCTTGCGTTGCCAATCTCGCGTCCAATCGGGTCGGCTCGGCTTGAGTCGGCCAGTAGACCGAAAACCATTGCCGGGTGATCGCTTGGGTGTCCTTTTGACCCGCGTAGCTGACATCCTTATGAGCGACACCGAGACAGCGTGCGACCGAGCGCGCAACAAAATCCGAGGAGCTCTTTCGCTTCTCGAGTCTGAGGTAGAGGTGCTCGCCATTACCGGTAAACGGAAACGCCGGCATCTCATCGACCAGAAAATCTTCCGGATCTCCGCCGAGCTGCAATGAGCGCAAGGGGGTGTAGGGGAGCCCGTGCCGGACTCGCAAATCGTGGTTAAACCAGTCAGTGACCATATCGGCGCATGTCGTTCGGGCTGTCAGGACGCCTAACTTTGCCGCGGGCAAGGAGGTATGGCAACTTAAGGCGCTTGGGAAAATCGATTTCAAATGGAGTGCTTGGCTTTGAGCCGCCCCCCCTTGAGGCGATCGATCCGATCGAGCCGAGGCCCGAAGGGGCAAATCCGATCATGCTATGTTTTGGATTGGGAACCTAAGACTCAAGAGTAATTTGTTTCTATCTCCGTTGGCAGGCTATACGAACCTACCGTTTCGCCTGGCCCTTCGGGAGGTGGGCGGATTGGATCTCGCGACGACCGATCTCGTCAATGCCCGATCGCTCCTTGAGCGGAATCCTAAGGCGCTCAAGCTGATCGAGAGCTCGCCCAACGATCATCCGCTGGCCGTCCAATTGTTTGGGGCCGATCCTCAAGAGATGGCGGATGCCGCCGCTTATTTGGAAGATCAAGGCGTTGCTTCCGTGGATGTCAACATGGGGTGCCCGGTCCGAAAGGTCTGTAAGACCGGAGGCGGCTCGGACATGATGCGCCAACTTGATAAGACCGCGGCGGTGGTCAAGAAGATGGTCGACAGTGTCGGGATCCCGGTCACGGCGAAGATGCGGCTGGGATGGGACGAGCAGAACATCACTGCGCCGGATTTGGCCCGCGCTCTGGAGGACGTCGGGGTGCAAGCGGTCTTTGTCCACGGCCGCACTCGAGAGCAAGGCTTTACGGGAACGGTGAATCTGGCCGGCATTCGACGCGTCGTCGAAGCTGTCCGAACGATTCCGGTTATTGGCAATGGGGATGTCACCACGCCGGAAGCGGCGAAGGCAATGATCGAGGCAACCGGCTGCGCCGGCGTCGGGATCGGTCGAGGCGCATTTTACAATCCTTGGATCTTTTCGCAGACTCGGCATCTCCTCGAGACCGGGGAGCTCTTGCCCGAACCGAGGTTCGAAGAGCGAATCCGCGTCATGCGCCGCCATTTCGATCTGATGATCGAGGTGTTCGGCGAGGAGCATGGTTGCCGGATGTTTCGTAAGGTTGGCCCTTGGTACGCCAAGCGCTTCGGCCCGTCGAGCCGATTCAACAAACGAGTTGTCCATATTTCGAGTCGGGACGACTTTCAAGCAGCCTTGGATGATTATCTCGAGTGGCGACAACAGTTCCTGGATGAAGATGGGGAGCTGCGTCCCAGGTATCGGCAAGCCGGCATGGTTCCATCGTTTATGAAGGAGGAGGAGGACCAGCCCGCGATCGCAAAACGCGATCATATCCCGGTGCCAAAAGGCCCGGTGGAGGTTTGGTAGCCTGCCTCCCTTCAATCGCCGACCCCGCTTGAAGTGAGGGCGGGTATAGCCCCGAACAAGGAGGTCGAGAGTTCCCAATGAGCGGCGCTCCGAGTGAATCAAAGGGGTCCTCGCGTGGTCTGCCCGCCAGGCAAGCGAGCCGTTCCGTTTTGGCCTGGCGAGGCTTGGGATCATGTGGAGCGGGCGGCAGCGGTCATCGTTTTTGGTCTGCGTCTTGTTTGTGTTTCGCTATGCGGAAGCGCTCGGCGCGGGACTTAGAATTGGAATTGGCTTGACCGAATCTGTTGACGTGGTACAAAAATTGCTGGGAGAGTGCCACTTAATTTAAGCGACAAACGAATTACTTCGGAGAAACGGCGAATAGATAAACAATGAGGGATCAGAGGAACGGATCCGAGGGGTTTACATTGATTGAGCTATTGGTTGTCGTGGCGATCATTTCAATCTTGGCCGGCATGTTGTTGCCGGTCTTGGGGAATGCCAAGAGCCAAGCACGGCGAATAAGCTGTCTCAATCATTTACGCCAGTTGACAGTCGCATGGCAGCTTTACGCACACGACGAATCACGACTCCCGGAAACCTACGCCTTTGAATCCCGCGGTCGAGTCAACAGCAACGCCTGGGTGTTGGGAACCATGGATGATTCGCCGGCCTATCCGCCGGTTCAGTCGGATCAATTGGATTCGACCAACGTCACCGGAATTCGGCGAGGCAGTCTGTTTCCATATTCGGAGGCGGTATCGATCTACCGTTGCCCTTCGGACCAAAGTCAGCGAGAAGGTGTGCCACGGGTGCGAAGCTATTCCGCAAACGGATGGATGGGCGGGAAACCCTTGGCCGGACAGGATGAATATCGCGTATTCAACAAAATGTCGGAGATTACCGCTCCTTCTCCGGCGCAGGCGTTTGTCTTTATTGATGAACACGTGCGCAGCATCAATGATGGCTGGTTTGCGATGGACATGGTAGGCGATCACGGATTGATCGATGCTCCGGGCGTTCGTCACAGCGGCGGGGTAACGCTTTCCTTTGCGGATGGTCATGTTGATTGGTGGGAGATGCGGGACAAGCGGACCCGGAATTGGGAGCGGCTGCCGATCTCCAACCGGCCAACCAACCCGGATTGGGCTCGTCTGCACCAGGCTGCTTCGAGCTTGCAGGATCCGAGGCAGGGACAATAAGAAGAATCACCAGAAAGATCGAATCAATGAGCAGTGACGGATTAATACCAGCCCGTTGGCTTTGGATCGTGGTCGCCGTGGTATGCGTGGAGATAGGGGAAAGTCCTCTTCTTTCTCAAGGGAGTCTGACACCGCCCGGACCTCCGGCACCGACAATGAAAACCCTCGATCAAATCGAGCCAAGGAGGCTGATCAATAAGGTCCCAACGGTTATCACGAATACCGGTGCCTATTACTTGACGACCAACTTGGTGAGCACCGGAAGTCAGCCCGGGATCACAATTGAGGCCGACAACGTAACACTTGATTTGAACGGCTTTGCCTTGATCGGCAATGAGGATGCGGATGCCGGCGTGCTGGTGCCGGAACGGGTCAATGCGTTAGAGATCCGGGACGGGACTATTCGAAACTGGAATGTGGGTGTGATGGCCACAAATGCCGTCAATAGCGATGTTCGCGATCTCACGGTCGAGCGAAATCGTGTTACAGGAATCGCATTGGGAGTCGGCGCAGTCCTACGTGGCTGTCGAGCGCGACGAAATGGGATTGCGAAATCCGAGCTTCCCTCGAACGATGGGCAACAGGAAGGCGAAGTGATGATCGAAGGAGCCGGTTTGGTTGTTGGCACCAACAGTTGGATTTTGGAGTGCCGTGCCGTCGGCAATGGCCGAGACGGTATTCGTGTCAGGGACGGAAGTCGTGTCGAGGGTGTCGAGAGCTCTCGGAATGGAGGCCATGGTTTGGTCGGGGGAAATCGGGTCCAAGCTCGAAAAAGCCGATTTGTGTCCAACGGGAAAGCTGGTTTGGTATTGGGGGATTCGGCTGAGGTCGTTGCGACCGACGGGATAAACAACGGTCAAGAAGGGATCAAGGTAGGCGGCTCCGGCCGTGTTATGGAGTGTACGGCCCGGTCAAACGCGCGCGCTGGAATCGTTCTTGGGGATGCCGGGCTGGTTTCGAGAGGGCTTTCATCCGCTAATGGGGCTGACGGGATTCTCGTCGCGTCGCGATGCACGGTGGTCGATAATGCGTGCAAAGACAACTTTAACGCCCGGGATGCCGCCGGGATTCGCGCGACCGGGACCGATAATACCATTCGAAACAATGATGTTGCCGCGAACGATCGTGGGATCAGTGCTGAATCGGAAGGCAATTTGATTGTGGGCAACACGGCGGCAAACAACACATTGAACTATTTTACTCCGGCAAAGCAGACAATGGGGCCGATTATTTCAGGGCCCAACCTGGAATCCGTCAACAACCCATGGGCGAACTTCGCGTATTGAGTAAGGGGGCTATGCAGGTTCGTCCAATCAGAGGCGGAATGTGGTGGTGTCGATTGGTTATGCTACTCGGTTGGGCCGGGCTCCTCGGGGTCGGTCCGGCCACGGCCGTGCCGAACATACGTCCGGATACCGGCTGGACTTGGGGGAGTAATATCGGATGGGTCCAATGGGCTCCGTCGATTGAGAAGGCCGCCACATTAACGCAAAGCGTCGCGCACGGATTTGTCTTTGCTCCAAACGTTGGATGGATTCATTTGGGCGACGGGACCCCGCGCGATGGAGTGCGGTATGGGAATGACGGCCCGGAAGATTATGGGATCAATATTAATCCGGATGGCGCGCTTCGGGGATGGGCTTACGGTGCGAACATTGGCTGGGTGCGGTTTGCTGATACCGGTGATCCACGGATTCATTGGGAGACAGGTCGGGTGAGCGGTTTTGCCTATGGCTTGAACGTCGGGTGGATCCGTATCGGCGACAGCGACAGCGGACCTCAAATCGATCGATTGGTGCCGGGGAAGGATAGCGATGGGGACGGCATCCCGGATACGTGGGAGCGGAAATTCACATCGAATCTGGCACAGTTGGAGAAGGGAGGCGATCACGATTCGGATGGGGTTGCCGACTATGCGGAGTACATCGCCGATACCGATCCGACCGACCCTGAGAGCCTCCTACGAATTCGTGAGGTGGTCCCGAATCCGAACGGCTCCGGGATAATCCTCAAGTGGTCGGCTCAGCCGGCCCGGCGATATCTGGTGGAGGCCCGGCAAAACCTTTCCTCTGAATCACCTTGGCAAGAGAGTGGTCTTGGTCTGCTACGTGCCTCCGATTCAACTCTCTCGGTCGAGCTTCCCAAAGAAACGCAGTCCCGATACTTTCGCGTCCGTGCCTTGCTTCCGGAATATGAGCTTTCCGATTGAAATCGATGGATCTCCTCCTTTGCTTCGGAATCGAGAGTGCCGGGCAATAGCTACATTGAATCGCCCTGTCAGGGCTGGAACAAGGCGTCCCCCACAATCCTCCGAACCTTCTTTTTTGTTCCGCGAAGCGGAAAATCAGCGAGGCGTAGACAGAAAACACGGGATCCGGTCAAGCGACTCAGCCGGATATGATGGCTTTTCGGGGAGGAGGCGACGCATCGCTAAATGACATGCACCGGGCAAGCCGGTACGGCGTCGGTGAAATTTTGACCGTAACGCTTGACTCGAATTCGATTATCGAGGACAACCACGATCCCGTGGTCATTCTGCGTGCGAATGAGTCGGCCAACTCCTTGTCGAAATTTCAGGATCGCTTCCGGGAGGGAGAATTCCATGAACGAATTCCCCCCCTTGGCTTCGATTCGTTCGATGCGGGCTTCGATCAAGGGGTGATCCGGGACTGCGAACGGGAGCCTGGTAATGATGACGTTTGATAAGGCTTCCCCTGGGACGTCGACCCCTTGCCAGAAGCTTGCTGTCCCAAACAAGACCGAGCTCACATCGCTTTTGAATCGCTCGAGCATCAATGAGCGGGGGGTTCCTGTCCCTTGGACATAGCATTCAATTCCAAGCTCACTGAAGAGCGGCTGCATTCGGTTGGCGATATTGAGCATCAGCTTGGCATTGGTGAACAGGACGAAGGCTTTGCCACCGGTTTGCCGGATGAAATGCTCGATCCATTGGACAAGCGCCGCTTCATATTTCGCATCGCGTGGGTCGGGCATTTGACTAACGATGTAAAGCTCCATTTGCTGTCGAAAATCAAACGGGGAGCCTACCTGCCGCATTGGAGCGTGATCGGCTCCCACGCGCTTCGCAAAATAGTCCATTCCGTCGCTGCGGGAAGTGATCGAGGCCTTGGCCACCGCTTCAGGGGAGACCTTTTCGCCGGTGGCCGGGTTGACCGACTCGTCCTTTTTTGCGGCCATGGCGAGGGTGGCACTCGTCATGATGACCGAGGTATCCGAGGCAAACAGGCGCTGACGAAGGAAGTCACCGATATCGATCGGGGCGGCGCTTAAGGCAATATTGTTGCGGCTCTTACCGAACCGCTCGACCCAGTAGACATAATCGGACTCGCTTTGATTCAAGAATGTGCCAAGCTGATCCCGAAGCTCTTGCAGACGCCGATTGCATTCCCGTAGCTCGCCGGCGGTATCCTTGTCGTCGCAGGATTGGATGATTTCATTGACCGTTTCCCTTACCCGTTGAATCGGTAACGTCAAGTTGTCTGTGACCAGCTCCGGCTCGCGGACCCGAAGCTCCGTCCAAGCGCGAGAGCTCCCTTTCTCTCCGGGAGGATTCAATTTCGGTGGCGCGCGTTTGCGGCTCAATTCCTCGCATGCCTGCTCGGCTTGCTGGAAAAACGTTTCCATTGCATCATAAAGTTGGTTTACGCGGTCGATCGCATTTCCCTTTCGAAGTCGGCCGAGCAGCCCTTTTTCGGTCCGAGGATTCCAAAGCCGCTGTAATGCGAAACGAAGCTGGGTGTTGGAGATACTAAAGCCGATGTGCTGTGACGCCACGTTTTCGATTGTGTGGGCCTCGTCAAAGACCACGAAATCATTCTTGAAGAGGACTCCCTCTTCCGGGGTGTCGTCGATGCCTCCCAAATGCATGAAGAAGAGGGTATGATTCAGCACAAGCACATCCGAAGTGAGGATTCGGTGGCGAGCTTGTTGGAAATAGCAGACCCGGTTCTCTTTAGCGAAGTCGGATTGGTAACCACAGACCTTCGGTGAGCAGAGCCCTCGCTCCGAGCAGACCTGCTGCCAGACTTTGGGATCCGGCTCCACGTCGAAATCCGAGAGGCTCCCATCCTCGGTGGTCATCGACCATTCATAGATACGCTGTAGCTCTTGAGCTTCGGGACTTGTGAAGAGTGAGTCTGTCTGCTGCATGGCTTTTGCCAATCGGCGAGTGCAGAGATAATTTTGGCGCCCTTTCAGCATCGTGTAGTTGAAGTGCACCGGTAAAACTTCGGCCAGCATCGGCAGATCCTTCTCCATCAATTGCTCCTGCAAGTTGATTGTATGGGTCGAAATGACGGCCTTCCTTTGATGCTGGACCGCGTAGAGAATGGAAGGGATGAGGTAGGCCAGACTCTTGCCGACTCCCGTGCCTGCTTCGACGACCAATGGCTGGCGGTTTTCCAAGGCTTGAGCCACCTTTATGGCCATCTCTTGTTGCTGGGGGCGGTATTCGAAATTGCTGGCCTTCGATAGCAGGCCTGAAGGTGAGAAAATGGCCTCTACCTGGGCGACAAGATCACTCGATTCACCGGCCGATGCGGGGGAGTCATCGTCTTTCAGTCGGATCATGAGCGCTCGTGCTTAACCCAAGGGTTCTTGCGGTCGGCCGGCAATCACCTCGGTATTGGCCTTGTTCTTGACGATCCGATTGGCGGGAAGGATGCCGCGCCAGAGGACATTGGGATAGATCAGGCAAGATCGCCCGAGGATACTACCCGGATTTAAAACGCCGTTGCAGCCGATCTCGGTATGGTCTCCGATCAGGGCTCCGAATTTACGGAGGCCCGTGTCGTAGGGGATCCCTTCCATGTCGACGACAATGTTGCCGGGGCTCAATTTAACGTTTGAAATCTTGACGCCGGCACCCAAATGGGCCTTGTGACCGAGGATCGAATCCCCGACATAGTTAAAATGGGGGACTTGGCAACCGTTGAGCAGGAAGGCATTCTTAAGCTCCGAAGCATTCCCGATGACGCAATCATCACCGACAATGACATTGTCACGAATATAGGCATTGTGCCGAATTTCGCAATTGCGGCCGATAATAGCGGGCCCTTTGATCATCGCGCCCGCCTCAATAACGGTGCCTTTTCCAATAAAAACGTTGTGGCCGATATAGGCCGTGCCGAGTGACTCGTGATGATGCTGCCCGGGCCGAAGGTGGTCCCTCAAGTATGGCTTGATAGCCTTGATGGCCTCCCACGGGTATTCGCCCTTTGAAAAGATGGAAGCATGCTCGGTCTGGCTCAGGTCGAACAGTTCTTCCGGCTTAAACATGCCTTAAACTGCTCGAAAAAAGGCTTTCTGACAACTCTTGATGTTTGCCCTTTGCCTCCCTGATAGGGATGTCGTCCCCGACGTCCCATCTTTTTTTGTGTGGTAGAGCGATCGGCACGGGAGTAACGATCTCACTGTCATTAACTTGGCACAGAAAAAATGCAGTGTTTGTGAGAATGTGCGAAAGAAGAGTCTCCCTTGCTAAACGTTGAATTTGAAGGTGATGACGTCGCCATCGTGGACGACATATTCTTTCCCTTCGAGCCGATACACGCCATTTTCGCGTGCGGCGGCAAACGACCCGAGACGGATCAGGTCGTCGTAGCTGACGGTGTCGGCCTTGATAAATCCTCGCTGAAAGTCGCTATGGATCGTGCCCGCCGCTTGTGGGGCGGTATCGCCGGCATGGATGGTCCACGCACGGACTTCCTTCTCTCCGGCGGTGAAGAAGGTCCTAAGCCCCAGGAGGTGGTAAGTTGCGCGAATAAGCTGCCCGACTCCCGACTCGTTGACTCCAAGCTCTCTGAGGTATCCTTCGGCTTCTTCTGGAGAGAGGTCGACGAGATCGCTTTCGATTTGAGCACTTATGGGGACTGTCTCACACGAGTGGTGCTGTCGGGCGTATTCTCGGACCTTTTGGACATAGGGGTTCTCGTCGGCCTTTGCGAGGTCGTCCTCTTTGAGGTTGGCCGCGAACAGGGTCGGCTTGTTGGTCAGCAGAAACAAGCCTCGAATCACGGAGGCCTCTTCAGGGGGAACATCGAGTGTCAACGCCGGCTTGCCGGCGTCCAAATGAGGCTCCAGCTTCTCGAGGACCTCGGCCTCAGCCTTGGCTTGTTTGTCGCCTCGGCGGGCCTCCTTGATGACCTTTTCCCGCCGCTTCCGAATTGTTTCCAAATCGGCAAGCACGAGCTCGGTCATGATCGTCTCGATATCTCGGATCGGATCGATATCGCCGGCTACATGATGGACATTCGAGTCCTCAAAGCAACGAATCACCTGGACAATGGCATCCACCTCACGGATATGGCTTAAAAATCGGTTGCCCAACCCCTCGCCTTGGGATGCCCCTTGGACCAGACCGGCAATATCGACGTACTCAACCGCCGCCGGGATAATCGTTGAGGTGCGTGCAATCCGTGCCAGGGGCTCAAGCCGTGAGTCCGGCACATTAACGACACCGACATTGGGGTCGATCGTGCAAAAGGGGTAGTTCGCGGATTCGGCCTTGCGTGTTCGCGTTAGGGCATTGAACAGGGTAGACTTTCCAACATTGGGTAAACCGACGATTCCGGCTCTGAGCATAGTGAATTAAAGGCGCATCGCGCTAATGGTAATGGGAAATTGGCTGATCGTCTCGACTCGCCACTGCTTGGCGAATCCTATCTTTAAAGTGATCAAGGCCTTCATCGAAGGCGGCAGCGATCGGCAAGAGCTCAACCCCGGACTTGCGCCGCTCAAACTCCTTCAGATTCGAATCCGCGTCCGGCTCATCCATTTTGTTGGCCACAACCAGTCGCGGTCGATTGAGTAAATCAGGATCGTAGAGCTCGAGCTCCTTCAATAGTTGGTCATAATCATCCCAAGGGTTCCGAGCGTCTGTGCCGGCCATGTCGAGCAGGAGCACAATTGTTTTGCAGCGAGTAATATGACGTAGAAAAGCGTCTCCGAGCCCGACGTTCTGCGAGGCGCCTTCGATCAATCCCGGCACATCGCAGAGAGTCAACCGCGCATAATCATCGTATTCGACGATCCCGATTTGCGGATGAAGCGTCGTAAATGGGTACGCGGCAATCTTCGGACGGGCTCGAGAGATGGCTGCTAAGAGGGTCGACTTCCCCGCGTTTGGATAACCGACCAACCCGACTTCGGCGATCAGTCGCAACTCAAATCGGAAATCACCCTCCTCGCCGGGCTCGCCCGGTTGGGAAAAGCGTGGTGCCTGCCGCGTCGCAGTGGCGAAATGTCGGTTCCCTTTCCCGCCGCGTCCGCCATGGCACAGCGTGACCCTCTGACCTTCCGTAACGAGGTCGGCTATCAATTCCGGGTCGCCCGTTTGAGCCTCACTCCGGGCGCGGCTTGCGTCCGTCTCGTCATCCGCGTCGGAGAGATCGAGCTCAACAGCTTGGGAGCCTACCGCTTTTCGCCGGATGCCACTGACCTCCGGTTCGGCCTGTTGTTCGTTGTGGCTTTCACTGGAAGGAAGCTTCCATACCAACGTGCCGCAAGGCACTTGAACAACCAGGTCCTTGCCGGAACGTCC
>JAHEOI010000164.1 GCA_018610125.1 Verrucomicrobiota bacterium | reverse complement strand
GGCGCAGTGGAGCCATGAAGCTGCCATGAAGGCTTTGGCGAAAGCGCCTGAACGGTCCTCGAGCCACCCGAGCTCCCTGGATGCCAGGTTCACTGCCGGGCCTGAGAATCGTTCGAAGGCGAGCTCGAACCCAGGGGGTGAACTCCAGAGTGAAGCGGCGACGAAGGCCGACCGTGATTGGAAGGTTGCCATGACGACCGAGGATGCCGAGGCGCAGGTCGGCTACTTGGCGTCCGATGCGCTGGAAGGGCGCCTTACCGGCACCGCCGGCACGAAGCAGGCAAGTGAGTATCTCGCGGCTTATTTTGAGCAAATCGGGCTCAAGCCGTTGGGATCGGAAGAAAGCTTTTTCCAGACGTTTGAGTTTACCTCGGGCGTGGAGGCCCGTGAGGGAGAGAACCAACTGACGCTGAACTTGGGCAAAAATTCCGGGGAGCACGGTGCTTACAAAGCCGGGAAGGATTTTCAGCCATTGTCCTTCACGGCCAATGGCGAGGTCAAAGGCGAGGTTGTCTTTGCCGGATATGGCCTCAAGGTCCCCGGCGAAAACGGTGAGGGCTACAATGCTTACGAAGGGCTTGATGTTGAGGGTAAGATCGTGCTTATCCTGCGTTATGTGCCCGAGGAGGTGAGCATGGAGCGGCGGCGTACATTGAACATGTATTCCGGCCTCCGCTACAAGGCAATGATCGCTCGGGAGGCCGGGGCAAAGGCGCTGATGGTCGCAACCGGCCCCAATTCACCGAATGCCGGAGAATTGGTTTCGCTTAGCTTTGATAATACGCTTTCCGGCTCGGCGATTCCGGCAATTTCCATCACGGGTAAAGTGGCTCGCCGTCTCTTCGAGGCCTCGGGACGAGATCTAGAAGCGGTCCAATCCGAACTGGATGCGGCGAATCCACATGCCGAAACCCGATTTCCGTTGAAAGGCGTTCGGGCGCGCTTAAAGACCGGCGTGGACCGGATCACCGATACCGACCGCAATGTCATTGGCTATTTGCCACCCGAAGACGGGGCCAAGAAGGCGTCCGATACCCCGCATATCCTTCTGGGGGCGCATTATGATCATATCGGTCGCGGCGAACTGGGCAGTCTTGCAGGGAAGGAAGGTCGGGGGAAAATCCATAACGGTGCCGACGATAACGCCTCCGGGGTCTCGGTGGTGATGGAACTGGCCCATTCACTGGCGGCCGCCAAGAACGATGAATCCGGCACGTTTCGGCAGGGGATTGTCTTTGCCTTTTGGTCCGGTGAGGAGCTCGGATTGGTCGGGTCGTCTCACTATAGCGAGCAGCCCTTGTTGCCTCTGGACCAGCTCAATGCCTACCTCAATTTCGATATGGTAGGCCGACTTCGCGAGAATCGGTTGATCCTCCAGGGAGTTGGCTCGTCCGGGGACTGGGGCCGATTAATCGAGAAAGCGAACGTGCCGGCCGGCTTTCAGCTCAAGATTAAAAATGATCCGTATCTGCCGACCGATGCCACCGCCTTTTATCCGGAGGGGGTGCCGGTGCTCAATTTCTTTACGGGGACCCACGATGATTACAATCGCCCCTCCGATGATCCGAAGACCCTGAATTATCAAGGGATGATCCGGATAGGGAAGTTTGCCACAAGTGTCGTTGAGGACTTGGCGGCGATGGATACCAAGGTCGCCTACAAAAAGGTGGAGGAGCCCGCTTCCAAAAAAGGGGGGCAGGCCAAGCTTCGGGTCTATCTGGGGACGATTCCGGACTACACAAGCGATGTTCAAGGGGTAAAGCTCTCCGGTGTCCGAAGCGGCGGTCCTGCTGACAAAGCGGGCCTGAAAGGCGGCGATATCATTGTCGAATTCGGCGAGCAAAAGATTACCAACATTTACGATTACACCTACGCCATCGATTCGGCGACGATTGGCGAGCCTGTCGAGGTCGTGGTCAAGCGGGATGGTGAGCGTAAGAGACTTGAAATAGTTCCTGCGGCACGGGAGTGAAGGGCTCCTCCAAAGCGGTAAATCGGCTTCCTGAAGTGGAGCGTTCCCAAGGGAGGATGAAGGTTCAAAGGCTTGTTCGCCCTTCACCACTGATGTTCCGCTCCGCGGTATAGGAAGAGAATTGGATGAGTCGCCGGAAGCACCTTGCGTGGCCTTAACCTCCTAATGAAGATTTGTGTCTACCGAACGCTGTTGGCTGTAATCAGCCTGCTCCTTGCGACCTGTGGTCCTCGCCCGGAGGGGAAGGACCGGGCCCTCCGGATTGCGGTCAGCATCCGACCGCAGCTTTGGCTGGTTGAGCAAATTGCCGGGAAGCGAGCGGATGCATTCTCGGTTGTGCCGCCCGGGACGAGTGCTGCGACCTACCAGCCTAGCGATGCAAAAGTCAGCCGCGTCATGAGAGCCGATCTCTTTTTCCGGATCGGGGTCCCTTTCGAGAACGGCCGTTGGTTTCAAGCGCTCTCATCGGGCGGAGGGGAGTTGAAGATTGTCGATCTTCGGCAGGGGATCAATCTTCGAGAGATGGACCGGCATCGAAGACGAAGCCTGGCGAAGTCCGTCGGCGGGGAAGCAGTCGACCGCGAAGGATCGAATGGGTCGGATCCGATCGTTGCCAAGGACCCTCATATCTGGCTGAGTCCCGGCTTGCTCAAGCGGCAGGCCAAAACCGTCGCGACGGCGCTGGCCGAGCTCAATCCAAGCCGTGCCGAAATGTATCGGGCCAACCTTCGGCGGGTGCGTGCTCGGCTTGATGCCCTTGATAGCGACATACGGGAACAGCTTGCCGAATGGCAAGGGCGGCCTTTTTTTGTCTTCCATCCGGCTTGGGGCTACTTTGCCGATGAGTACGGATTGGAGCAGGTGGCGATCGAGCTTGAAGGGAAGGAGCCAACCGATCGCGAATTGACCCTCTTACAAAAACGGGCCCGGGAATGGGGCGTTGCGATGATCTTTGTGCAGCCACAAATCTCACGGCGTGCGGCCGAAGCGGTCGCCAAGGTGATCGATGGCCGGGTGGTAGCCCTGGATCCGCTTGCTCGAGCGATCCCTGAGAATCTCGGCGAAGCCGCCAAACGGATCCGTCAATCTTACGAGCAACGTAATAATGGGTGATATGGAGCTGGGGCAACCGGTGATTGAGGTCGAAGACGTGAGCTTTCGTTACGCCGAGCGCGGCGATGTGCTGCCGGTTTTGGAGGATGTATCATTGACCGTTGCGGCGAATGACTTCCTCGGTATCATTGGTCCAAACGGGGGTGGCAAGACGACGCTCTTGAAGGTCATTTTGGGGTTGTTGTGCCCTCAAACCGGCAATGTTCGAGTGTTTGGGCAAACGCCTCGCAAAGCACGAAACCGGATCGGTTACGTGCCGCAGCATGCACAGATCGATTTTTCGGTGCCGGCGAATGTGATGGACATGGTCCTCATGGGACGATTGGGGCATTCACAATGGGGATTTCGCTTCAGTCGCACGGATCGGGAAGCGGTCCGTCGAGCACTGCACGACACCGGCAGCGAGGATCTTGCCGAGCGCCCGGTCCACCATTTATCCGGCGGCCAGTTCAATCGTGTGCTGATTGCCCGTGCTCTGGCAGCGGAGGCCGAGCTCCTGTTGTTGGATGAACCAAAGACCGGGATGGATCCCGAGGCCGAAAAGGGCCTTACCGAGCTGCTCCATCGACTGAATCAACGCTTGCCGATCGTTTTGGTCAGTCACGATATCGGCTTTGTCTCGGCGCATCTCAAGCGGGTCGCTTGCCTGAATCGGCGAATTACCAGTCACTCCGCCGCCGAGCTTACCTCCGAGGCGATCGCCGGGGTATATCATCGCCACGTGCAAGCGGTCCACCATAAAGAAGCGTGTCCGGTGACCTATTTGTCACGGGAAGAATCGTCGGAGAATGCGTAAAAGCGGCATTTTGAGTCATGTGGCAGTTCTTTGTAGATATGAGACATAACCCGTTTCTTGGGACCGGGTTGATAGCGGGGGGGTTGGCCAGCTTGGCGTGCGGGGTTATGGGACCGTACGTCATTACACGTCGAATTGTGTTTCTGGTCGGGGCGATCGCGCACATGGCGGTCGGGGGACTCGGCGCCGCGGTTTTCGTCAAGGCCCACTATCCCGACATGTTCGCTTGGCTGCGCCCGATCCATGGGGCCATGGTCGCTGCGCTGCTCGGTGCTATGATCATCGGGGTTGTCCGGCACCATTCGTCTGAACGGCACGATACCTTGATCGGGGCACTGTGGGCGGTCGGCATGGCCTTCGGTCTCCTGCTGCTCAAATTCACCCCCGGTTATCAAACCGATCTCTTGAGCTACCTTTTCGGTAATGTCGTGTACGTCTCGTGGGCCGACGTGCGATTGATAGCTCTCTTGGATGTCATCATACTGGCGATTCTTCTCATCTATTATAAGCAATTGCTTGGGGTTTGCTTGGACGAGCAGCAAGCGGCGCTTCAAGGGATTAATGTCTTTACCGTCAATATTGTCCTCCTGAGCTTGGTGGCGTTGACTGTCATCTGCCTCATTCAGATCGTGGGGCTGATCTTGGTGCTCGCACTGCTGACGCTGCCGGCCGCAACCGCTGCACACTATGCGGGACGCCTTCCGCTGATGATGGCGGTTTCCGTCGTCGTGTCGCTCGTTGTGACGACATTGCCGCGTGTGGGCGTGTACGGCACCGGCATCAGCCCGGAGCCGGCGATCGTGCTTGCCGCGGGAGGAGTCTATCTGATCTCGGTCATCGGCAGAGGTCGCTTGTGGCGGGGCAAAAAGGGGGTATAAACCAGGTCAAGTACTGACTTGACTTTGACACTTTCCTCCGCGATCCCCTCCCGAAGGAGATAAGGAATCAGAAGGCTGCCGATTGCCGACCTTTTTTCCTCCTCTCCCCTTCCTAAGGGGAGAGGATCGAGGTGAGGGGTTTAAGGGTCCCCAACGGAAAGCACCTCCTCAAACCACCGGCATCGACTCACCGGCATCTACTGACCGGCCGGCGCGGGCTCTTTGTCCCCGGCCTCTTCTTCGGGCTCGGATTCCTCTTCTTCTTCCGACTCCGATGCGGTTGTCAATTTCATTGCGCCGACAAAGAGTCCGGTAAACAGGCCACCGCTTAACAGGGTATTCCGGAAAAAGGCCCATGTCGGCGGGTAGCCGGGGATGCCCGAGCTCAGGGCTTGAAACCATCCGGCCAGCGTTTTCGCGTAACCGGGATTTTGCAGCCAAGCGGCGGTATTGCTGATCAAATAGAAAACGATGGCTCCGGCCAGCCCACCTCCAAGGAGCTTCCACCAGGCTTGGTTGGGCTTGAAAAGGCGACCGAGCCCGATTAAGACCGCGAAGGCGCCGTAGTTGACCAGCATGTACGGACTCACTGCGGCGACTTCATAATGGAAGAGGTTTAAACAGATGTCACTCACGAGCAAGGTCCCCAGTGGCAGCCACCAGACCAATGAAGCGGGGAAATAGACTCCCGCACAAAATGCCAGGGCGTACGCCGCACTGAAGTTCTCCGGCATCAAGCCAGGCCAGCGCGTCAGCGCAAAGACCAACATCAGCACAATGGGCAATAGAACATTCCACTTATCCTTCACGCCTTAAAATGTTAGATACCTCGGAGTGGACGTAAAGGGAAAAGGGAGAGGACGGAAGATGGATGACCTGAGCAGAGGGGCTGAAGACGGAGGGTGCCTGCTGTGGCGCAAGCTGTCAGCCTGCTCAGAATCGGGAAAGCAGACCGGGCGGTCTGCGTTACGTAGCGCAGACTCTCTAGTCTGCTAAGGTTTGAATGTCGACAGAGGGCGGAAGACGGTAAGAAAGACCGGATGTTCATGGAATCTCATGTTCCGGAATGGATGACCGCGATGGTGTATCGCGGTCGGGAAGTGTTACAGATTGAGCAGGTTCCCGTCCCTCGGATCGGGGCCAATGAGATCCTTGTGAAGGTCGGGGCGTGCGGCGTGTGTCCGACCGATATCAAAAAGATTTACCACGCAACGGTGGCACCGCCCCGAATCTTTGGACACGAAACCGCCGGCGTCGTGGCCGATGTCGGTCAGGCGATTTCTCAGTTTCGTATCGGTGACCGCGTGGCACTTCATCACCATGTGCCATGCGGTCAATGTCATGCCTGCCGCCACCAGGCGTTTGCCCAATGTCCGCAATATAAAAGGACCGGGATTACCGCCGGATTCGAACCCGCGGGTGGGGGATATGCCGAGTATGTCCGGGTAATGGATTTCGTGCTGCCGGGTGTCGTCCCGATCCCCAACGGGAGCACATTGGTCCAAGGCGCCATGCTCGAGCCGGTCAATACCGTCCTTAAAGGTGTCCGAAAGCTTCGTCTCCTTCCGGACGATTGGGTCATGGTCGTCGGCCAGGGCCCGATCGGTCTCTTGTTTACTCAGATTTTGAAGGAAGAAGGGATGCGGGTGGTGGCCGGCGACCTTCTGCCGGAACGCCTCGAAATGGCGGCTCAATTGGGAGCCGACGCAACGCTTCGCGCCGATGACCCACATGGGCCTGAAGCAATGCGGAAAAAGGAGGAGGAGATCGGTTCGCCGGATGCCGCCATCATTACTATCCCCTCCAATGAGACGGTGGAGCAGGCAATGGGGTTTGTCCGAGAAGCGGGCAAAGTCTTGCTGTTTGGCCATACCACCCGCGGCGAGAGGCTGTCGATCGACCCGGCGAGCGTCTGTGTGGACGAAAAAGAGCTTTTGGGGAGCTATTCCTCGGATTGGACGCTGCAACAGGAGGTCGCCGAGCTTGTTTTTACGAAAAAGATTGACGTGGACTCCATTATTTCGCATAAATGGGAGCTGGCGGATGCTCCCAATGGGGTGGCGCTGGCTGCCCACCCGGACCGCTCGTCACTTAAGGTGATGATCGTTCAGCCGTGGCGCTAAAACCGGAGTCCTCCGGGACTTTGGTTCAGGTCCACGTGTTGCGGGAGAAAACGCCCGAAGGCACGGCGTTCGCAATCGTGCTTGGGAACGGTAGAGCGACAATAAGCGCAATAAGCGATTTGGCATTCGACTTGCTCAGCATTGAATCGGGGCTGGGAGATTGCCCATTGACAAAAAAAAATCGGATGTGTTCAAAAAATCGTTGACATGAATCTCACAGTTTGAGATTCTGCGAGCACACACGGTGATAGAACCAAAATGGAAGGACTCATGAGAACCAAAACACTACTCCTAACTGCGGCCCTGGTGGTTGCAGGGCTAAATACCGCGGCGGCAGAACAACATACTGAAAATGGCGGAAACCAAGTTTTCTCCGTCAATGCCGTCGGATTCGTTAACGTCGAAGTTGCTCCAGGGTTTTCGATGATCGCGAACCCGTTGCAAGCCGAAGACAATACCGTTGCGTCGCTATTCTCGAACGCACCGGATGGCACGGTCATCTACAAGTGGGATGCCGAGAATGGGATGTTCGCTGAACCAAATGAATTTGTGTTTGGCGAATGGAGCAAGCCGGATCAGGAATTGAAGCCCGGCGAAGGAGCCTTCATCAACAACCCGACCGACAGTGCGTTTTCAATCACGTTCGTTGGGGAAGTGATGCAAGGGACCTTGGAAAACGAGCTGCCAACCGGCTTTTCGATGAAGAGCTCGATGGTGCCGCAAAGTGGCCAGCTCCAGGCGGATCTGGGCTTCCCGGCGACCGATGGAGACGTGGTCTATCAGTGGGATGCTGAAAACCAGACCTATCTGCCAAAGCGGGAAGTGCTGTTCGGATCTTGGGATCCACAACAGCCTGAAGTTTCCGTTGGTGAGGCATTCTGGGTTCAGAACAACACGGATTCTTCACGCACGTGGACACGGGAATTTTCGGTGACCAACTGACAGAAGAAACAAAACCCTAATTCAATAAACAAGAACGACTATGAAAAAACTAGTGCTATTCGTAGGTGCGGTGATGATCGCTCTGGGCGCCAACGCCCAAGGAGTGGTCACCTTCCGCAACTTTGTGCCTGGCGAGCTGGAGCAACCGATCTTTGCTGCTGATGGCTCGACTCGGTTGGCTGGCGATCAATTCCAGGCGGAACTGTTGGCCGGCGCGAGCGAAGGGGACCTCAGCCCGGTATCCGGTTCGCAAACCGGCTTTGCCACCGGGAATGGGGCCGGCTTCTTTCTCGGGCCGGACGTGAGCGTTGATGGGATCGGCGTTGATGAGGATGCCGTTCTCCAAGTCCGTGCTTGGGATACCCAGGTCGGCTCCAGCTTCTCCGAGGCTCAAAGCGCCGGGGCTGGATTCGGTACTTCGGGCAGCTTTACCGTCACTCTGGGCGGAGAAGGTGGTCCTCCTCCTCCAGGCGGTGAAGCACCCCCCGATCCGGCCCTCATGAGCGGCTTTGAAAGCTTCTCGCTGGTGCCGGAACCGAGCGTCTTTGCTCTCGGCTTGCTCGGCATTGGTGCGGTCTTCTTCCGCCGCTGGATGAAGTAAACCGTGTTGTGTGATAGGAAGGTAGCGCAGTAGTGTGATACTTCCGGGCCGTCCCAATCGGGACGGCCTTTTTTTTTGGATCCTTAGCCTTGTTACCCCGCCAAGGTCGTATTCTTCCGCCGCCTCAAATCGGGTTGAGGCTACCATCTTCGTGTCAAGCCAAATTTTGACGGTCGCTAGATTCCTTGAATAAAGCAAATTTGATGTTTTTGAGGCAACGCCTCGCTTAGAAAGGCGGAAAAATTCAAGTGGATTGACATTGGTTTCAGACTATTTGAGCATCGCCCTATGCCTGGACGATTGGAAGGGAAAGTTTGCGTCATCACCGGGGCGACGGGGATCGCTGAAGCGACCGCCATCATGGCAGTGAAAGAGGGGGCTCGGGTCTTTATCATGAATCGGACTCCCGAGCATGGGGCTGCCCTGACTGAGCAGCTCGGTTCCCTGGGGGCAGAATGCGACCGGGCCACGGTCGATTTGGTCGATTCGGAGCGGGTATCGGCCGCGATCGACCGAGCGAAGTCACGGTTCGGACGAATTGATTCGCTGTTCAATGTGGCCGGGATCAGTGGGCGGCGGTATGGTGACGGTCCGATCCATGAATGCAGTGAGGCCGGATGGGACATGACAATGAGCACCAACGTCAAGACGATGTTTCTGGTGTGTCGGTCAGTCGTTCGGACGATGCGCGAGCAAACGCCGGGAGCGAACGGGCTCCGAGGGACAATCCTGAACATGTCGAGTGTGCTCGGATTCTCGCCGTCACCGAAGTACTTCGCCACACACGCCTACGCTGCGAGCAAAGGGGCCATCAACAGCCTCAGTCAATCAATGGCCGCTCACTACGCAGCGGAAAAAATCCGGGTCAATGTCATTGCCCCCGGCTTGGTCCGTACTCCGATGAGCCAACGAGCGCAGGAAAACGACCTGATTCAGGGGTTTATGAAGACAAAACAGCCGTTACGTGAGGAGATGATCTCCGCGGAATCGGTTGCTCGTCTCGCTGTCTTCCTTTTGAGTGACGAGGCGGCCGACATCACAGGTGAAGTTGTCTCGGTAGATGCTGGTTGGCATGTGAGCGAAGGTCAGTCTTGAAGCGGAGTGGAGAGCGGTATGGGATAAGGAGACCGGGACGGGAGAAAAGTGGGAGCTCGGGGACGTCGTCCCTGACCTCCGGGAGCGGACCGCAGCGGAGTGCGGTCCCTACCACAACGGCGGTGGTAGGGTCGGCAGTCCCTTGCCGACCGTCTTTGGCAGATCGGGGCGTGGCGCAGGTTGTCAGCTCGGCTGATTGTTCTGACGGCATTCCTATTGGCAGACCCAAAAGGGGCGGGTATACTGACACCGCATTTCCAGTTTTAGATTTATGGGGTATTGGATTGGGATTGATTTGGGTGGCTCGAGCATCAAAGCCGTTACGGTGGGTGTCGAAGGGGAGGTCTTTTCCAAAGAGAGGGTTCCCTTTGACCTTGGGGAGAAGATGGAATGGGCCGAAAAGATCCGGGAGCTGATCGACGTCACGTTCAAGCAGCGGGGTGGGATGGCGGATCGAATCGGGATATGCGCTCCCGGCCTGGCTTCAAAGGATGAGCTTGCCATTGCGCATATGCCCGGGCGACTGCAAGGCCTGGAAGGGCTTAATTGGCAGCAATACCTTGGGTTCCCCTCTCGGATCCCGGTCATGAATGACGCCCATTCCGCGCTGTTGGGGGAAGCGTGGCTTGGGGCCGCGAGAGGATTTGAGAACGTGATCATGCTCACACTCGGAACGGGGGTCGGAGGTGCCGCGATTGTAGATGGGAGATTGTTACGAGGTGAGATCGCACGTGCCGGCCATTTGGGACACTCCTCGCTCGATCCGAGCGGTCCGGCCGACATTACCGGTACCCCCGGGAGCCTGGAAGTGGCCATCGGTAATTGCACCATCCAAGACCGTTCCGGAGGGAAGTTTCACGACACAGCGGATCTCGTGGAAGCCTATCGACATGGCGATTCGCACGCCCAAGAGATCTGGCTGAAATCCGTCCATGACCTCGCCTGCGCGGTTTGCTCCTTTATCAATATCCTCGATCCCGAGGCGGTGATCATCGGGGGCGGCATCGCTCAGGCGGGTGACGCTTTAATGGTGCCCTTGGAACAGTATTTGGCGCCGATTGAGTGGCGTCCGGGTGGGCACTGTGCCCGGCTTATCCCGGCGGAACTTGGCGGGTTTGCGGGCGCGATCGGAGCCGCTTACAATGCCGGCTTTCAAAAGGATTGAGTCATGAGCTGAGCGGCATGGACCATTGAGCAAGCAAGCACAAATAAAAGAGCTGGGAAAATGGGTGCTGGTGGGATTGGCCTTCGGGCTCGCCGGGTGGGTCCTATTCGATCTCACCCAAGCCGGCAGGGAGCCAGGCGATGTCGACGGACAATCGGTCTCCGGGTGGGGAAGTTCGCGGGATTCTGTGGCTGAAAAGCGAGAGGAAGGGTCTCCCGGAGCGTATCGAGGTGGTAGAAAAGGGGCCGATTACGCCACGACACCGTCGATGATGAAAGAGGTGCTCAAGATCGAGCGGGAACGAAATCATTGGGACAAAACAATATGGGCCCAGGAGGTGATCTCCCATAAATTTGGGGACAAAATCGTTTCTTTTTGGAACCGATTGAAATCGGCGGAGGACAAGATTGCAATCCTGGAAAAGGAGCGATTTGGGAAATTGCGTCTCGGCAAGGTAACCCGGCGCCGTGAGGTTGAGAATGGCGTTGAATTGATTCGGCTGCGTCGGGGGGGACGGACCGTAACCCGGCAAGAGTGGGCGAAGTGGCTTGCCGAGCGGCGGGCAAAAGGCTATCGGATTGAGCAAACCGAGTGGCGGCACACGAAATTTAGATTCCGGAATGACAAGAATCCTTATTCCGAGATCGAGATGACCCTTCATGTCCGGAATGACCGGACTGCGGAACGGGCCATCATCGATGGAAAGCTGCGGATCTCATGGCGCATGCCGGCCGACCGTGCTGAATCTCCGTTTCCGGAGCTGATCGAAGTTGCCGACTTGCGTATTGCTCGACGAAAGGGGCCGACTCCGTTCAAAAAGACCTTGGATTTGCGGTTGAGTGCCGGCGGGAGTCAGCAAGCGTTCGATCCACTTCTGGTGCAGGACCTGAATCGGGATGGGTTTTCAGACCTTGTACTGGCCAATCAGAATCGGCTCCTTTGGAATGAAAAAGGCAAAGAATGGCGCTCGGTGCTATTTAATCAAAGCCTTTCCAATCGGTTCTTCACGGCCGTATTCGATGACCTGGATGGAGACGGGACCGGCGATTTCGTCTATGCCGACAGAAAAGGATTGAAGCTGATTCGGGGGGACCAAAAGGGACGGTTTGACGGCGCACCGGTCCGCGTCTGGCGATCGCCGGAGCCGTTGCGCAATCCCTTCGTCATCACGACCGGGGACATCGATCAGGATGGCGATCTGGATATCTGGCTGCCGCAATACGAAAAGCCCTATGTGGACGGTCAAATGCCCACGCCATATTACGATGCCAACGATGGCTTTCCGGCCTACTTGCTGATCAATCAAGGCAACGGTCACTTGGTGGATCGGACGAAGGAAGCCGGCCTCACTGAAAAGCGCTTTCGTCGCACTTACAGCTCTTCTTTCTTTGATATGGACCGGGATGGGGATCTTGACCTTTTGGTCGTGAGTGATTTTGCCGGGGTCGACCTCTATGAAAATGATGGAAGCGGAAGCTTCAGGGATGTGACCGAGGAGCAGGTCGACCAGCCCCACTTGTTTGGTATGGCTCACGCTTTTGGCGATTTTAACGGCGATGGCACGGGAGATTTTTTTGTGACCGGGATGACCTCGCCCGCCGCCGAGCGAATGGAGGCATTGGACCTCGGGCCCAAAGCGTTTCCAACCTATCAGGAGATGCGTCCGGTGATGGCGTTTGGCAACAGGATCTACCTCCGTCGGGAAAATGGATTTCACCAGCCGACTTTCAAAAAACAAGTTGCCGACACGGGCTGGTCGTGGGGGACGACATCCCTCGATTGGGACAATGACTCCGATCACGACCTTTATGTCGTCAATGGTCACACCAGTCGGGAGTCGACCCGCGATTATGATTCCCGTTTCTGGCGGCATGATATCTATGCCGGCACTTCGGAAACGAACCGGGCGCTTGGCCTCTATTTTCGCTCGATTGCCCGTACACTCTACGGTAAGGGATACTCTTACGGCGGGTACGAGAAGAATCGATTGCTGTCGAATCAAAATGGAAACGGCTTTCAGGAGGTTGGGTATCTAATGGGCGTTGCGCTTGGCGCTGACTGCCGAAATGTGGTGAGCGAGGACCTTGATAATGATGGCAAGGTCGACCTCGTCGTCCGCACGGATCAGATTTGGCCCAAAGAAGAGCAGCGTCTTATTGTCTATCGCAATAAAGGTCTAAACACGCGAAGGGAGCGCGACAAAGCGCGGCATTGGATTGGAGTCCGATTACCTGTCAGGTCTGGATCCGGTGCGACCACCGGGGCGACAATTCGTCTTCAGACATCCCGTGGGAGCCAGGTACGACACGTTGTTACCGGTGATTCCTACCGAGCGCAAGACAGCCGGCAGGTCCACTTTGGATTGGGATCACAAGAAAAGGTCGCAGCAATCCGAATTCGCTATCCCGGGGGAGATGAAACGGTCTTGAAGGGGTGTGAGGTCGATCGATATCACTCGATACGTTGAAGTGAGAGTGAGAGTGAGAGTGAAAGGGAAAGGTGGGTAGGTGGGTAGTCCTGACGAAAATTGAACCCTTTGTGGAGAGGTACGGAAGCACCTCAAACCTCGCCGAGCTTCGTCCTCTGCCTTCGTCTTCCCCCGGTCTTCGCCACTTTTCCTCCTCTCCCCTTCCTAAGGGGAGAGGAT
>JAHEOI010000163.1 GCA_018610125.1 Verrucomicrobiota bacterium | reverse complement strand
TGTTGCTCCTCGGTTACAGCCCGCTCTGGGATGCGCCCTCGTCGCGCCTTGCATCTGACTCGGTGGCGCTCCCGCCAAATGGCACACTTATTTCTTTACAGACCCTAAGGCGAGGATTCAGAAGATGGGCCGATAGCGGTGTTACGATAATCTTGCCAACGCTCTTTTAACTCTTGTTGTGTTAAAGGAATCATGGCGCCCGGTTGAGCATAGGTCGTTTGTCCGGACAAGAGCCCGGCAAGATTTTCCAAGTGCTCGATCGAACCGCCGGCGCGTGGAAGGTTCCAAAGGAAGAGCTTCTGTTCCTCGGTTTCGAAGTGAGTCCCCCGCGTTAACAATTGTTGTCCGTTTGCGATGAGGAGCGCGCGTTTTAGGTGAAACGGACCGTGTTGAAATGGGGGGCTAATCGGGTCGCCGGTGGAGGCGTCCCAGATTCGGGCTATCCCTTGACGGCCTGCGGTGATCACCCAGTCTCCGTCTCGGGCGAATGCGCCGTAATTGACTTCGTGATCGTGCTTCATGGGTACTGTTACAGGACGGGACTTAGCGACCTCCCAAATGATCGCTGTCTTATCCTCGCCGGTAGTGACAACGCGTTTCCCGTCGGGGCTGAATGCGGCGTGCGTGACCCCATCCAGGTGCGTCAGCGGCGTCCCGACTGTCTCGCTGCTTTGGATATTCCAGAGGCGGGCGGCATGGGCATTCAGGCCCAAATCCTCGCAGGTGGTCGCCAGCGTCTTGCGGTTCGGGCTGAAGGTGACGTCGCTGACCTTAACGGGATGTGGGAGTCGATCCGTCAATGGATAACCGTCTTGGCTATTCCAGACGCGTGCCTCACTTCCAATCGCCGTTGCCAGCCATTCTCCTTCCGGACCGAAGGTGATCTTGGGTAACGTGCCATTGGTGACAGGAATCGTAGAAAGCCTTTTCGCCTTTGTCGTGCTCCAGACTTCAAGCGTATTAGTGTCAACCACGGCGACGCGCTCACCGGAGGGACTCAACTTCAGATGATTCAGCTTATTGCCGACTTCAAATGGTTTTGTGACCGGATTTTCGGCCTTCGTGGACCATAGCTGAAGGTAGTGGCTCGATGCAGCGACACCGTTCGTGCGTTTTGAGACTGTGAGTAAGTGATCGCCGACCGCATTGAGCAGTATTCTTTCCGGCTCTGATTGGGGGCGCACTTTGTCAATAACATTCCCGCTGATCGTGTTACGGATGGTGATGGCTCTTGATGCCAGGTCGGCTTGCCGCTCCCCATTTGAACTGAACGAATGTGCTTTCGGGTTGCCCAGTTTGGGGGGGGCGACGTCGGGAGGCATCCGCCAAATACGAGATGTCCCGTTCCAATTAACCACCAGGACTTGGTCGCCGTCCGGACTGAAAGAGGCATGCATGGGGCGTCCGTTATCCCTTAGAGGCGGCATCACCATCTTTGGGATTGGCTGGCTCTCGGTGATCGACCAGATCTTGATCCTATGATTCAAACCGACGGTCAGGAGCCAATCGCCATCCGGACTGAATTCAACATCGCGGACAACGTCGCCATGATGGATCTTGAATACTTCTTTCCCGGAACGGCTTTCCCACAAGCGGGCGGTTTGGTCGGAACTGGCGGTCGCAACGTACTCGCCTTTGGGACTGAAGGTAGCATCGTAGACCCAACTTTGATGGCCGGACAGGCGGGTGATGATCTCTCCGGTTGTCGTGCTCCAAATAAGCGCTTCCCCGTCGTGGCTTGATGTCACTGCGCGCTCGCCCGTCTGCGAAAACTCGGCGTGTCGAACGCGTTTCTTGTGACCTGTCAGAGTTATTAGCTTCTCGCCGGTCTTGCGGTCCAATATTTGCGCGTTGCCGTTTTCCAATGCGGCGATGACACGATTGCTGTCGGGCCCAAATGCTGCATGCTCGACATGGCTGCCCATTTGAATGGGGGGGATGCTCATTTTCCCGGTCGAGCGGTCGCAGATACGGATTTGCGACGTATGTTGTGAAGAAGTGACGATAAATTGGCCATTTGGGCTAAGGCTGGCTTTTTCCAAATAGACTCCGGTGCCAAACGATCGATCCGAGACCGGCTCTCCAGTGGCGACGTCATAGAAACGGGCACACTCGTCGGGTCCCGGTGCCGGGATTAAGACTTGGTTTGAGCTCACAAATTCCGCATGGTTTGCAGGACCGGTATGGAACCAGATTTGCCTTATCGAAGCGGTTTGATCAAGGACTGTGCCGAATCGTAGTCGGTGTGTGTCTTCCTTGGCCTCGGTCACAGTGTCGATTCGAAAGGCCTCTGCCAGCCAGGGTAATGCCCCTGTGAGATCGCCTTCATCCATTGCCTCGGCTCCGCGAGTGAGGAACGAGCCGACCTCGCGTTGCCGTAGTTCAGCACGCTGCCGGAGCTGGCGGTTGATCTCGAAGGTAACGCCGCCTCCGACAGCCAAGACGGTGAGAATGATCAAAACGCTCTTCAGCAAGAGGGCAAAGCGCCGCTCCAAGAGCCGTAATCGTCTGAGGGATTTGCCGGCTTGGAGCAACAAAAGGTCGGAGTGCATCTCTCGGGCTGACTCGTACCGCTGCTGCGGATCTTCGGCACAAGCCTTGAGAACCACCTGATTGATTTCGCCCAATCTGGCCTCTTCACTCTCATCATCGACGTCCGTGGGGAGCTCCGGAAAAAACTGACGGTCCATGCCTGTGTTAAGCTCGTAGAGGACCTTGCCGAAGCTGAAGATGTCGGCCTTGATGGTTCCGGGTCCGTCAGGCGGTATGAAGCCGTCCGTGCCAACGAAAGAGCGGGAAGAATCGACCTCGGCGACCAGGCCGATGTCGGCAATTTTGGGGATATCGTTAACAAAGACGATATTGGAAGGTTTAATATCCCGGTGGAGGAGACCTTGGTTATGGAGGTAGCTAAGCGCATCCGTTAATGCGAGACCGATCTGAAGGCATGTTTCAAATGGCACTCGTCCTTGGGTCGTAAGGATTTTTCGAAGTGTCTTGGGCTGATAATCGTCCGGGTTGATCGTATTGCCGGACTTAAGGTCGTCCGCAATCTCCATGACGTAATAATAATAGCCGGCTGCTGTGCTCTTACCGATTTGAAGTATATCGACGAAGCCGGGATGGCTCCGTGATATCGGCTCAAAGCGCTGAATCCCTGAAAATTCACGTTCGAACGGTCGGTCCTCGTCAAATTGCTTGCGAAAGACAAGTTTGACCGCTCGATAAGTCCCCATAATATTTTGGGCCAGCCAGATTTCACCATAACTGCCACGCCCGATCCGTCGAAGCAGTTGGTGGTCCGGGATCTGAGGGGTGTCGGGGTCCCTCGACGAAAATGGCCACCGCCCGCTTTGTTCTTCCGGATTGTTATTCATAAGACGTCGTTCCATTTATCTTTTCTAAAACCGCCCAAGTGACAGAGGACCGGCACTGGCCGCCAGGGAGCGATCGAGCCTTAAGGACTCAGCTCAATCATGACATCACCGTTTGTGGGGACTTAAGGACCCGGACAGGAATAACTATGCCGTTTGGCGTGTCTCGCCAGAAGTTAACAATGGCTTCCCCGAATGGCACTCTGGTGCTTTGCAAAAATTCCTGCACCATAAAGACGAGCAAAACAAGCGGCTGGAAGCCGCTTCTACTTTGCTTATCCGTGCAGGAACTTTTGCAAATGTTGATCTTATTCCTTTTCCAGCCCCTAGGCTCGATGAAGCTCGGATGCCTTTTTTAGAGAGGGCGTTTATCATGCTTTCCAATCTTCTTGGAAATCGACTGCCCGAAAATGATAATTGTCCCACACGCTTTCTTGGCTGACATGTTGCACCAAGGAGGGTGTGTGCAAATAGACTCCGTCGGCGATATCGCTCGCCAGTCGTGGGATCTTTAGGTCCCACGGCATATTGACCTTATTCCACTGTTCGAGGATATGATTAAGCGCCTTGCTCGACAAGAGAAGAGCTTGTCCGTCATGGACATGATTGGCCGAGGCAACAAGCAGATTTCGGTTCAAGTTGCAGCTCAGTTCTGGAAGCCCCGGATTATAGAGGCTTGCCAGGGCGAAATCCGGATTGAGAAGGGCATCCCAATTTTCAAGGTTATGCCGCAGATATCGGTTAAAGGCGAGGTCATCTTGGAGGAGGAGAATGAAGTCGGCACCGGTTTTTCGTGCGTGGACCAATGCCCGATGAACAAGGCGAAGCATACCGTTTTTGCGGGCTTTCGCACCATAGCTGCGAGGGTACACCGGATGATGGTACACCGGAATTTCCTGAGCCCCCCAATCGGTCATGGCAAGGCGTTGCAACGTCCGGCGGACCAAGGCGGTTTCTTCCGAGTCGGAAACCAAGAAGGCACGGATGTCAAAGGAGCCGCGGCTACGGGTCTCCGCGCGGGCAGGGCGAGGTGTTACCATAGGGCGATAATGCTCCACAGCACCATCCCATTTCTTTCTTAGCTCATTCAGGTAATGAAGGCAGTCTTGTTCATACCAGAAATCGGGTGTCGGGATGTTCGTGGGCGTGAAACGCCATTTATTCAAATTGCGATGTTGGAAGATTCGAGAGCCGTCGAAATCGTGCTGGCACATTGTCCATCGGAGCGGTAGAAGGGGGGTGTCGGGCATTGAAAACGGCTCCTCGAGCTTTCGGAAGGCCAAATGGAATGTCTCCTTGTCGCCATGGGTGTAGTCATAGAAGAAATCCGAGTGCTCGTTAAGCCACATCGTTAAGCAGAGGCCACGCCAGTGTCTGGCCTTATCCACAACGACCTGGCCTGTCTCGAAGGGGGGTGCTTTGCGGTAGCGGATATTACAGATCCGCCAGACTTTTCGAACGGCCTCGGCGGAGGGGTAGTCAGGCCAGAAGATGGCCCCGGTTTCTTTGAAGGCTTCCCTTTCAAAAAGCGATTCAGGGTCGAACAAGGGAATGTTGTCGGCATCGAGCAGTAGGACTTCTTGAAATTGGGAATGAAGGATCGCGTAAGGCTTGAGCGCGAAGTCGCTGAGGCGGCGAACGGGGATTTGACGACGTAACTTGGCGGCGTCGACACAGTGCACGTCGAACGTGGTAAGCAACGACTCCATCCGCGCATCAAGCTCGCTTTCTCCATGGTGCCAAACCTCGATTGGCAAGGTGCATCCCCATCGTCGAAGCATGTTGATGCAAACCCAGGCATTTGTGAAATAGCTTGCACCGCCGGCGCAGATGACGATGCCCCTCCCGTGATAAGCATTGGAAGGGTAATGAGGAATGGTCGGAATAAACGCTTCCAGTGCTATCCGAGCGCTTGAAGGTGTCAAAGGAAGCTCATCAAAGACGTTATCCTCGGTGGCCGCGATGGCCCTTTCTACCGATGGGGACCACTCGGCGGGCTGATACTCGGCCAGGTCTCCCTCAAGGTAGGTCTGGATACGTCTGATCACATCCGATGACGTGATCATATCCATGCAAGCGGCAAGGTGGCCTCGCCGATTTTGGCATAGCACATCGGAACGGTCGTACTTGGTACCGTCCCCTAATGCACGCGTGCGGGTTTTCCAGCATCCGCCATTGGCGCAGCACCAAAGCGAGCCGACCGTATGAATGACTTGGTGATGCGGATAAGCTTCCCAATGGGGCGGTTCTCGCCCACCGGCGACCACCACGCAAGGGCGGGCATTGCCTGTTTTTTGGGTGCTCTCAACGGCTGCCGCCAGATGCATGAGCGAGGTCACACCGCACAGCACGCCCTGAGCATGATAGACCAGTCTGATAAGCTGTCTCAATGTCGTTTTCCCGCGAAGATCGACAGCTCCCTGTAATTTCGGATGATAATCGCCCGCTTGCCCAACCTGGATGAATGGGAGCTTCTTCCGATAGTGATCAATGACAGCTTGATATCGGGGATGATCCCACCATTTGATTGTGAGATCGTATTTACCTCCGGCGGAGACAAGCCAATATCCTATGTCTTCGCCGGCGAGATCGGCCATCGGTCCGGGCCACGATTTTTCCTCCTCGCTGAGATGAATATCACCCTTGAAGGCGGTCGGCCTGATCGAAATCCCCAAACTATGATTGATGTCGTCAATGAACCCCGAGAGGCAATGAAACGGGACTTGATTGCTATGGTATACCGTAGGGAGCCCACTCCGGATGATTTCAACCTCCGGATCGTTTTCGCGCAGTGGTGTCAGGTACGGATTGTGCTCCCATATTGCGGGAAACGATGTCCGGACATCGGTAACAAATTCCCCGGGATAAGCCTGATGCAAATCTCTGACCACAGCGGTCAAAAGGACGATGTCCCCAACGGCGTACGGGCTCTTGAGAATGACTTTCCGTTTCGACCTCACTAAGCTCCCCGCAGGACGTGATTCATGCCTATGGAAACGCGGGATTGGGGAGGCGGCCAAATCCCGGCGGCTTCCCTTATTGACAGGAGGTTATCCGTTAACAAGGCTTTTTTCGAAGGTCACACTCCAATGCCTCGAAGGCATAGACGCACTTACCCTCCTTCAGTTGAGGCCCCCTAAGGGAAATGCCGCCGTCTCTTACTCCCCCTTCCGTCGCTGTTATGCTGCGCTTGTGTGAGTGTGCGAGCTTTTTTGGCCGACTTTTCCCGTTTTGAGGATTCCTTACGACTACGGACCTCCTTCTGATTGTGGAGGTGTTTCCGGCTTGTGGCTCTGCTGAGGTGTCTTCTCCTTCTTCTTTAGCCAATCCGGTATGACGACCCCGTCCTCGAAGTACCGGCCACGAGGGGTTTGGGGGTGTGGGTGGGATCGACTCTGCTCTGTGGTTGTATTCATTGCTTTCTTCATGGTGCCTCCTTTTCCAAGGAATCGAGCTCTCGTTTTAACATTGAAGCGATTCTATGTTTGACCAAGTAGATTTGGCCGCGTCCTACCCCGACAATCCTGGCAACCTTGTCGCCAGGTTGGCCCTTCAAGACGTAAAGGTCAAATATCTGAAAATATTTCGGCTTTACCTTCCGCTTGACCCGGGCCAGGGCTCGCTGCGTCAGATTCTTTCGCCATTCTTCATCCCAGACTTTTTCCAGTACGAGTCCATTGGGATCCGGGATCTGCTCAAGCTGGGATGTCGATGCATCCCGATCTTCCATCCCATTCCTGACTTTGGCGCCATTGCGCCGTTTCCTAAGCTGATCCGCAATTTTCCAACGAGTGGCCTGTAGTAGCCAGCTTTTGAAGGAGCCACGGGCCGGATCGTAATGGAATCCATTGATCTTCTTGGCCACATGGATGATCGTTTCTTGGACGACCTCCTGGGCCTCATCGTCGGTCAGCCCGGCTCGGATCGCGACACCGTAAATCAGCTTCCAGTAGGTGTCGAAAAACTCTTGCCAACTCTCTGAGTTGTCCCAGTTCTTGAGTCGGTCAAGTAAGCTGTGTCGAGTCGGGATCAGCTCACCCTCGTTCTCTGGCATCAGTTCCAGTTTATCCGTACTGTTGGCCCAAGAACAAGGATTTTTTTAACGGAACTTCCGGTGGGATGTCAGACGGTTGGGATTGACGCTCGTGAGCGTGGAAGTGGATACTTGGTTCCAAGCAATAGACATTGGCATGGAAAGATGAAAGTCACCAAAGGGATTTCCAAGGTTGCAGCCGTGGTGCTGCTTTCGGCGCTTTCGGCGGGAGGGGCCGAGGAGCTTCTTCAGCCGCCGGTCGGTCAAGGGGATTCGGAAACCGTCGGCGTGCTCGAGAGCCGATTAAGCGAGATGAGGGGGGATGTCGAGGACGTGATTGCGTTTGCCAAACGCCTAGGGGCCAATCTCACAACCGAATCGACCAAATCGATCCCCAAGCTCAGCCGCCGAATTGAGAGGGTCGAACAGCGATTTCAACGGCTGATAAAGCGGCGAGATCGATCACGCTCGAGCGAGGGAGAAAGTGAAAGTAAGGGAGGGGCGACTGGAGTGCTGGAGGCTGCCGCTGTCGAAAGTGCCTACGCCGACTTCCTAAAACGCGTGTCGCATCCGTATCTCACTGTCTCCGGGGACACCGAGCGATTTAATGGGATGCGGAAAAAGATGCTCTCATTGAGAAAGCGGGCCGCCAATGAAATCCGGCCACTCCTCGTTCGGCAGCTTGAAGCTCAAGAAGACGGATGGCGGAATTGGCTTGAGGACGGCCCGAGGCATTGGTACTACAGCGATTTTTATGACCGGGTCGGCTCGAGCCATCCGGAATGGGAAAACCTGGTTGAGCTTAGGATGGAATATGCCTATCAGTTGCAGGAGCTCCGCAAGATGGACGAGGCTGCGCAGCAATGGCGGGCGGTTTTGGAGTGGCAGCCGAATCGGACAGATGCATGGGAGCGGTTAAGCTATCATGGCTTCCATATGGGGAAGGTTGAGCGAAGCTTAAAGATGTTGGACATTGCTGCCGCTCTTGAGAAGCGACGCCCTTTGAAAGAGCAAAATCCCTGGATTTGGCATAACTTCGCCGACTTTGTGCTACTGTTTCGCAATGACGTCAGGAAGCTGTCAAAGTCCGAATTTGAGCGGTTCGGCGGCAAAATCCCGAGGGTGCCCACGGTATGGGAACCCCCGTTTAAGATCGACGCAGCATTGGAAAAGACCCGGGTTTTTTCCAAGTCGTTGAAGGGCGATCTCGCAATTGTTGAACGCGCCCTTGGTTTCTATGAGCGCGCCAAGCTGGCAGCCGTCGCCAATCCGGAGTATGGTGCCCATACTTTCTATAGTGCCTACGCGGATGGATTGAAGCATCTCTATCTCTTCAGTAGGGTCTGGCCTGCTGCGAGTCGTCCAAAAGATCGGGGAGCAGTATTGACACGGCTCAACCGAGCGTTGTTTGACGAGCTTCGGGTTGCGTTGGAGGCCAAGAAGCCCAAGTGGGAGTGCGATGGGGTACGGGTCGATCTTGCCAAATTCCTGATCGAGGCCGGGCGCTGGAAGGAGGCTGATTGGCATCTCGATCGGGTCACGACCGTCAAGTATGACGGACGGGCGAGCGAGTATCGGCAGCAGATCAAACAACATGAGTCAGCGACGGAAAAGGAGTGAACGATGCTCGCGACGGAGTCGGAAGGTAGTGGATTCTTAATGCGAAGTAGGATCGGTTTTTGATACCCTTGGGATGTTATGAGAGTCATTGGCGTTATCTTTGTTTTGATCGGTTTCGTTGCGCACGCGTTGGCGGGGGAGAGGATGGCTTGGCCGAGCTGGCGCG
>JAHEOI010000162.1 GCA_018610125.1 Verrucomicrobiota bacterium | reverse complement strand
GGGTTGTGTGATTGGGACGCCTTGAAGCGCCTTACCGAACAACGAGACAAGCTCGGTCGCGACGGCATTGATACTCTCCGACCGAAGGTATTCCGGGGAAACCAGCGCAAGCCTCCGAAAACAGAGGCCGTCGGTTGGCGAGATCCCCCCTTGGCCCGGGGTTGCCCTAATCCAGCCGGATCCGACCTCGACGATACTCCAGTCAATCCACGCGAGCTCCGCTCGAAAATGGGCTTCATACCCCGGCTCGCATGTCGACAGAACGCCGTTGCCGGCGTGCTTGTTTACCAAAATCGAATTCATGCGAGCGAAGTCTTGGGCATTGACGTTGGCATTGCTTTCCGGCGGAGAAAGCGGTAGCTCGCCCCGTGAAATAGTGCCTGCCGCCCGTTTCGGGTTTTCCTTTCACCGGTGATTTTACGGGGCTAGTCACCACTCCGCACTCCGCAAGCTAGGGCGCGCAAGGGGCTTCGGGCCGGCGAGTTTGCCGTCGATTGATTCGGGCCCCTATCCGGGAAGGAAATGGATGCTCGGGTGGGCACTGACCGCACCGGTTACGCGGCAATCCCATTGGCGACGAGGTCGCCGATTTCGCTTGTCGAGTAGCCCATCCGTTTGGCGCCGAGGTCTTTGATTTTTTCCCGGGTAACGCGAATGATTTGATCTTCGATCGCTTTGGCAGCATCGATCTCGCCGAGGTGATCGAGCATCATCTTGCCGGCGTAGATGCCGGCGAGCGGATTGATCACGCCTTGGCCGGTATAGCGTGGGGCGCTTCCACCGATCGGCTCAAACATGCTGGTCCCTTGCGGATTGATGTTGCCGCCGGCAGCAATTCCCATGCCGCCTTGGATCATAGCACCGAGATCGGTAATGATATCCCCAAACATGTTATCGGTGACGATAACGTCGAACCACTCCGGATTCTTGAGGAACCACATCGTTGTGGCATCGACATGCGCGTAGTCTCGCTCGACATCCGGATAATCATTTTGGCCGATTTCGTTGAATGCCCGCTCCCAGAGATCGAAGGCATAGGTCAGCACATTGGTCTTGCCGCAAAGCGTCAGCCTCTTGCCTTGATTGCGCTGTCGGGTCAGATCAAACGCATAGCGGAGGCAACGATCGACACCTCGTCGGGTATTAATACTTTCTTGGACAGCGATTTCATGGGGGGTACCCCGAAAAACGAAGCCGCCGGAACCGGTGTACAATCCTTCGTTATTCTCCCGTACGACCACGAAATCGATGTCTTCCGGCTTTTTATCCTTGAGCGGGCAGAAGCGCTCATCGAACAGTTTGACCGGGCGGAGGTTGATATATTGCTCGAGCTCGAACCGCAAGCGAAGCAGAATGCCTTTTTCGAGCACGCCCGGCTTGACATCGGGGTGGCCGATTGCCCCGAGAAGGATGGCCGGGAACTGGCGAAGCTCATTGAAAACGCTATCGGGCAGTGGCTCATGGGTGCGAAGATATCGGTCACCTCCCAAGTCGTAGTGGGTGTAGTCGAGTTGGAAGTCAAACTTCTTGGCGGCGGTGTCGAGCACCTTCAAAGCTTCCTGGACGACCTCGGGGCCGGTTCCGTCTCCACCGATGACTGCGATGTTGTAGCGTTTCATGAATCTTCGTTAGTTTCTTTTTTGGATCGGGTTTGCTGATTGTGGTTGTGACCCGCTTTTCGTTTTGACGGAGCTACCATGCCAAATAGGTGATGTCGAATAAAGTGGAAACGAATCAAATGCTTTCATTGGAAGAGGCGCAGGCGCGGATTACCGGGGCGATCAGCCCGGTTGAGCCGATTCGCATTGATCTGACTGAAGCGGCCGGCGGTATCGTGCGTGAAGCGGTGAGCGCCCCATTGAACCTGCCTCGCTTTGACAATTCGGCCATGGATGGCTATGCCGTTCGATCGGCTGACTTAAAGGCGGCATGTGGGGATAACCCCGTTTCGCTTGAGGTTGTCGGGGAGACGGCTGCCGGTCAGGCATCCACAGGTCCTCTGGGCGAGGGGCAATGCGCTCGTGTGTTTACCGGGTCGCCGATTCCGGAAGGGGCGGACGCGGTGGTGATGCAGGAGGATGTGGTCGTTGCGTCGCAGGACGAAAGCTCTAGAAGTCGGATTCTCGTTTCCGAGCCGGTTGCGGCATGGGAGTTTGTCAGGCTTGTCGGTGAGGATGTCAAAGCGGGCGATCTGCTGGTGACGAGTGGGAAGCGGTTGTCACCGGGGCGAATGGGACTGCTTTCCGCGATGGGGATCGAGAAAGTCTCCGTCGCTCGCCCTGTGAAAGTAGGGCTTGTGGCGACGGGAAGTGAGCTTCGGGAGCCGGGGGAGCCTTTACAATCGTCGCAGATTTACGAGAGTCATCGCTACAGCTTGGCCGGATTCCTGCGTCAACTTGGCGCCACGCCGGTTGTTTATCCGATCGTGCACGACGATTTCGAAGCGATACGTCAACGCCTTGAGCTGGCATTTGCCGAGAATGATGTGGTGCTTACCTCGGGGGGTGTCTCGGTGGGTGCCTTTGATTGGGTGAAAGGGGCTTTCCAAGCGTTGGGGGGCGAGGTCGATTTTTGGAAGGTGGCCATCAAGCCGGGAAAACCGTTTGTGTGGGGGAAGCTCAATGGAGGCTTCCTGTTTGGCCTACCTGGAAATCCGGTATCGGCGTTTGTAACCTTCCTTTTGTTGGTCCGGCCCGGAATTTTGTCCCTTCAAGGTGTTGACTCGCTTGAGCTACCGAGTCATCCGGGGAAGCTGACCGAGCCTGTAAGCAATCCCGGAGCGAGACGCCACTTCATGCGGGTGCGGGTCGACAAGACGGGCAACATCAGTTTGGCAGGGGGTCAGGGATCGCACCACCTCGGTGCCTTGGCCGAAGCCAACGGCTTGCTCGATGTCGCTCCCGGCAGCACCTTGAATGCCAATGAAACGGTCAGCGTCCTGCGTTGGGAGTGGTCGTAATTCGTCGCGGTTATCCGTGGAAATCCGATGGGGCTAAAAGCCACCGCGTCGAGGAACGTCAAGCACCGTGGGTGCGGAGAAGCTGCTCCCCTGTGGGCTTCGTCTGGAATTCAAGCTTCGGCCGGGAGAGGACCCGATATTCGGACTGCCCGACGACTGGCTGCTTTGTCCAAGCAAACCGCCATTGATGCCTCCCGTGCTGGAGGGTTGCGGGGAAGTCCGTAAGGGCGAGCCTATCGATGCCGAGGATGATGAGGATGAGGAGGAGAGCGCCTGGCTCCCGCTGCCGGAGCCACTCTGACTCCCGCTTTGTCCAAAGAGAGAGCTGCCTGCCTGAGTTTCGGATCCAAGCATCGAGGCAATCGGATCTTCATGCTGGAACATCGAGCTGCCACCCCTGTTGTTCCCCAACATCCCTTGAAAGCGCGAATCGGCCTCATCGCCCGAATTCAACCGCCCATTGGAAAGGCCGATCCCTCCGAAGGAAGAACGGGGAGGGGGCAAAGTAGAGGTGGCGGCGCCCGAATCATCCAGCGGCAGCCATGGGTCTGAAGGTTGGCTGCCAAATCCCTGGCCGGATGCGCTTTGACCGAAGCCGCTTTCGCCTTGCCGGCGTTGATTGAAGAAACGATTCCAAGTCATTGACTCTCGGTTTCCTGAAACCTGATCTGAATCGCTGCCAAAGCCGCCTCTATCGTCATCCTCGCGAGCGCTTGCTGTCCGATTGGTTTTTCCTCGCGCCCCTTGATCAAAACCGCTCCCTTCGAAATAGTATTGCATGTCCTCGTCGGAAGCACGTCCCATCCCGATCCATCGTTGCGCTTCATTCTGGAAGACCGACTCCGGCGAGTCACTACTTCCCTCTTCTTCCCCCATAAAGAAAAGCCAGTTTTCGCGGCGCTGCCTCAGTTTCTCGAGGATTTGTCGGGAGGAGGCACCGGAGCTTTGGCCCGAGGGCGTTGGGACCGAGATTGCGGGACCGGGGGACGGTGTTCCTTTGTCGCCGAAATAGCCTTTAGGCTTTTGAGAGCGCTTCTTTTCCTGCTCCTCTTGGGGGGTCGTAAGGCCAAGATCCTCAGATGGGCGTGAAAAGCGAATCGGCTCCCCCGCATTCGCCATCTTTGCCATCGACACTATTGTTATGAGGCCGACAGTACCGGCCAAGCCCAACAAATAAATCCCGGATGTTTTCAAATTCCGCAAGCCCATCTCCCCTCATTTTTAGTCTGTTCGGCCCGCTTCGTCAAAGCAAAAAGAGCGCATTTGTTCTTTTTGCTATTGCGACCATAGGATCGGGATGATAAATGGGCACGTTTCGACACGAGGATTCATGGATCGGGAAGAACTAGACATTTGGCTTGGAAGGGGGATCTTAGGGCTTCTCTTGGCGGTTTTGATCGTGGCTCCCCTGGCCATGGGGGCGGTGCTGCAAAGTCAATTCGTCATGGTCCAGCTCTTGACGGTCCTCATTCTGATCGCTTGGGGGGCTCGGATATGGATTAAGCCGAAGCCGCGCCTCTTGTGGGTTCCGACCTGTTGGGTGGTGATCGCATTTACGCTATATGCCGGGATCGCGTATTGGCTGGCCGATATCGAGTACATCGCCCGTATGGAGTGGATCAAGGTCCTCGTCTATGCCTTCCTTTTCTTTGTCATCGTCAACAATTTTTTCCGGCAGGAGTCGATTCAAGCGATCAGCTACGTCCTGGTGACGATGGCGCTTGTCTTGGCGGTTTATGCAGGCCTGCAGTTCCTTACGGGGTCGAATCAAGTTTGGGGCATGCCGAGGCCGGAGCAATATGCCGGGAGGGGATCGGGGACGTACATCTGCCCGAATCATCTTGCGGGATTTTTGGAAATGGTTTTGCCGATCGGCCTTGCGTTTGTCCTCGGGGGGCGGCTCGGTCATGTCTGGCGGATTGTTTTGGTGTATGCTTGCGGGGTGATTTTGGCAGGCATCGCCGTCACGGTGTCCCGTGGGGGATGGATTGCGACCGGTCTGGCTCTCGGTGTGCTGCTTGTCTTTCTGCTTTCTCGACCGGGATATCGGATTCCTGCCGCGGCTGCCCTTATTGTCCTTATCGCCGGCGGAGTTTGGTTCCTTGGAAATACCCGCCTTAGTCAGGAACGATTTGACCAGATTGTCGTCTCCGGGCGCGTCGATAATCCAAGGTTCGACCTGTGGCAGTCCGCTTGGGAGATGTGGCGGGACCATCCTTGGCTCGGTGTAGGACCGGCCCATTTCAATGAGCGCTTCCCACAGTATCGTCCCGAATCGATTCAGGCGATGCCGGACCGGGCTCACAATGACTATTTGAATACCTTGGCTGATTTTGGGGTGCTCGGGCTGGGGGGAGTGCTGCTTGCGTTGGGCTTGGTTGCTTGGGGTTTTTTTCGAAGCTGGAGGCAGGTGCGTCGATCCTCGGATGACTTTGGAGCAAAGCGGAGTAACCGTTCCGCCTTTGTCCTGGGAGCGGGCATCGGGATGCTGGCGATTCTGTTGCATTCCTGGGTCGATTTCAACATGCATATTCCCGCCAACGCGATCGTTGCCGTTACCTTGATCGGGCTGCTTTCAACCCATTGGCGCCATATCTCCGATCGCTATTGGGTTCGTTTGAGGCTGCTCGGAAAAATTGCGGCGACCCTGGTGCTGCTGGCTGGGATCCTTTATCTGGGAATTGAGAGTGTCCGACGCCTTCGAGAACAAGCTGCCTTCAAGCGGGCTGCCATGGCAAAGCCGGGATCGGAGAAGGGAATCAAGGCGCTCCGAGATGCCTTTGAGATGGAGCCGAACAATGCTGAGACGGCATACTCGTTGGGTGAGCGATTTCGGGCCAAAAGCTGGCAAGGCGATTTCGATTATGAAAAGTGGGCTCGCAAGGCAATCCAATGGTTTGAGCGGGCGACGGCCATTAACCCTTACCATTATCGTGCCGAGGTTCGGTTGGGGATGTGCTGGGATTGGCTGGGAGACCACGAAAAGGCGGATTCCCACTTTGACCGAGCATTGGAGCTCGACCCAAACGGCTATTTCACAATGGCCTATGTCGGTTGGCACTACGTCCAGATGGAACGCTACGCGAAGGCAAAACCTTATCTGGAGCGCTCTCGCTCGTTGAAGCCGCGTGACAATCCGGTCGCCAAGACTTACCTGCGACGGGTGAGGAATCACTTGGCGGAAAAGCAATGACAGGGGGTGGAAATTTTATCCGAAGGGGGAACTTTTAGCATTGACAGGTGGGTAGGCGACGTCTCAACATAGAGCCGCGCTTGCGACTGGTGATGAAATTAGAAAATAGGAGCTATGATATGAGACAATTTACGAAGCTGATGGGACGATGGCTGGCGGTGGGGGCCGCATTCTCCATGGTATTTGCGATGACGACGACCGCGTATGCGCAGCCCAAACAGGGGAAGGCCGTCGTGAGAAACATGAGCGGCTCGGCGCAGCGTGCCGTCGACGGGCAGTGGAAGGC
>JAHEOI010000161.1 GCA_018610125.1 Verrucomicrobiota bacterium | reverse complement strand
GCAAACGGGGTGAGCCCGTCGACCTTCAATACTGCCCGCAATTCGTTGGCTCAGCGGATCGGTGAGGAGTGGGGACCGGATATTCTACTCGACTCGGGGCGAGATCCGGCCTGGATGGCCAACATCAATGCCGAGCGGGAGCGGCGGGCCTGCCGGTACCAGGCATCCCGGGACTGAAAACCGCAATTGCGTGTGTTGCAGCCGCCCGGGACGTGAAAAGGACTTACTTCATATGGGGGTCCTTTTCCTTAGCTATCAACTCCTGCCCCAATCCCGATTCCCCTCATGGCGAGGCCGCCTTCCCAAGAAAGCCGGCAGCGAAGCCGGCTACCAGTCCGATCCACAGGGGCAAGAGGACAACCCACCATGGCCAGCTCAGCCCTCCAACCAGCTTAAGCAATACCAGGACAAGAAGTAGATATCCCCAGATCGTATGCCACGTCCTCACGCCTTACGATCACGTCGATTGACACAAAAATGGCGTATCGTTCGATGGTATCAAAATGTTCCGGCGGTATATCGCACATGGTATTGATCTTGGAAATCCTCATTGGTAAGGACGAGGAAGTCGTTAACAGCATTGGCGAGCCGTCGGAATTCACAGGATTCTACGACCCGGAGTCCAAGGAGAGGAAAACCGCCGAGGCGATGGAGCAGGGCCAAAACGCCGAACCGTTTGAAGCCAACATGGAGGGGGATAAGGAAGAGGAGGCATTCTGGCAAGCCATCTTCGAAAGAGGCAGTCAGATCACCATCCCCACCAACGATAACGTCTAGAGACGCCACTCCTCCTCCGTTCACCGACTTCTCGACACTCCTCGGCCTCGCTGCACGTTTCGGCGCTCCTCGGCCAGGATCTCTTTAGCCGGTCCACCTCTGTCGATCCCGATCTCAAGGATTGTCAGCGCCAGGGATTGCCTGCCTCGGTCGGCCGCCTCTTTGGCCAACAGAAGCAGGAATTGCCAGTGGCCCGGCTTGAGCTTGCGGGCAATCTCTTCAAATCCCTCAAAGAGCCTCTTCTCGGCCACCACCCTGGCAAGGAGGGCCATCGCCTCCTCTGCCTGATCATCCAGGTCCCAACCCCGCAGATGCCTGATGCGCCGACGAAGCCATCGGTCGCAAAATTCAGCCTGCCGGCGATGGCGCTTCCTCCAATAGCCCTCAATTGCCCTGTCCGTGAGCCCATAATCCTCCCAGATAAGGAATTCGAGCAGATCGCCTAAGAATGCTTCCTCCTCGATGGCGGTCTTGGCGAAGGGGCACCTCAAATAGAGCTCAAGGGCATGGCCGAAGCTCACGCCGATCATGCCACAGGAATCATCGGCGGTGTCCAGGAGATCGAGCGATACCGCAAGGAGGGCTCGCAAGAGCGCCATGGCGTTGGCGGTTTCGCCTCGGCGCTTAAGGGACTTCCCGCGTTCGGTCCAGCGATCGATGGCACCGGATTTGTCGAACGAGTCATCCTTGGAGTACAGCCGGCCGGGTTTCAAGGCTTGGATGATCTCGGGCTCGTACTCTCTCGGAGAGACCGGAAATTCATGCCATAGCCCACGCCGGGCACGAGCTTTCCCCATCCCGGTCAACGAGCTTACCATAGCAATCGAGCGCTCATAGATTCGCTCTTTATGCAGGAGAACACGACTACGAGCCCGGCTTCGCTCGGTTCGCCCGATGCTCCCAAGCAATGGCCCGATATCTCCGGAGCAAAGCCCCGCTGCTGCCAGTCTTCGTTGCAGATCCCTCAGATGGGCCAGCTTTCGCCCTTTTCCCTCGAGCTCACCCAGCCGACCGGAATGGCGCCGATCCCGGAGATGACCGGCCAATGCCCCCAACTTGCCGCGGTAATCATCCGCGGCAACCAGAAGAAACCACAGATCCCAGTAGCTTCCATGGAAGCACCCATGTGGCCCATCAACCCGCATAACTTCATGATAGCCGGTCGGCATCCTCTTGGAGCCCGGCCGGTTGAGCCATTCGATCCTAATGCGAGGCTTTTGTTTCATCATCCAACGCGCTCATTATTAGAGATAGCTCTCTGCCCCCCCAAAACCATCTCCGCTCTCCATCCATCACCCGTCAACCCCGCAGCTGCCTTCACACGCAATTGCCCAACCCGGGTCCAATCAGCGTCCGCATAAACCACGCGCTTCACCGAGCCGCCTCGTTGCCCCGTCACTCGAATGCCCCAGCACCGCTGACACGCTGACAATATCGACGTCGGGCCATGCTCTCGGCTTGGACATTTGCTCTTGCATGGGGTTTACTGCGTGCATTCCGGGACACCGGACTCGATCCGGATCACGGTGTTGTTCCGACCATGGTCCTCGACCGGACCGACCGATTCGATCCTGCAGCCCCGCACCGCCTCGGCCAGGATATCTCTGGCTTGATTGGTCTCGTCCGATGGTCCGAACGGGCGTTTTATCGCGATACCCTTAAATGATCGGCTCCTTGGGCTTGCCGGAGCAAGCCGGACGGAGGGGCCTTTCTTTTAGCTGTCAGCTTCCCCGGTCCCTGTCAGCGTGTCAGCGCTGTCAGCGCATCTTCTGGCCCGATCGTTGGCTTAGTTCGCCGGGGCGCCAGTCCAGCAGCGGAAAGCGGTTTTCTGGACAATGGTGCCTTCCGGCTGAGCATTGCCGGACCGGAAGGAAGATATGTGATCCAAGTAACAGGAGGACCAAGCGCGCCAGACCGGAAAAAGATCTCGGGAACTGGCCGTGCCCATTCTCGTGCTCGCATTCCTCTTCGGGCAGAGCGAGACAGCAGAGGGAGAAACCCGCTTGTCCGTCGTGAAAGCAACTGGCAGTGAGGCGCTTACGAAATCGGTCGTCCCCCGCAGGCGCCCCGTTAAGGTTTGCGGTGAGAGCTCATGAGCGGTCTTCTTTTTCATAAGAGTCTCTGGGTGAGAGGTGACTGTTGATTTGACGGTTTAGAGGACGGGCTCGGCCGAAGCTCTGGCCTTGATAGAAGACTTCGATCTCGCCACTGTAGGGATTAAAGCGCAGCTCGACCTTGACTCCGCGCAGGGCCAAATCAACCTCGTAGAGGAGGTGATTGATACGAACAGTGCCGTCCTTGCGCACGGTGCGCTGCACCCCGGGGAAAAAGGCGTTCGAGATGAAGGTCGTGACTGTCGACGGTCGTCCGATAATTTGAGCGATATTTCTTCGGCGACCCCCATCGAAGGCCCCTGGCTGAAGGCCGAGGATTTTGAGCGGATCCTCTCTTCGGCTTGCCAAATCCAACTGGAGTGACCCCAACAAAGGGATTTTCCGAGCTTCTTGTCCGTTTTCGATTTCAGCCATCCGGCGCCTCAACCGGAAAGTGCCTGCGGCTTGTCCCCATCGAGCTATCACGCCCTCTCCAAGCCCCTTCAAGTTCCTTTCAGGGCTTAATTTCCCCCCGTATGGGCCCTCACTATAGCGAATTGGAATCCTGTTCACCGGTGTTCCGGTGTGCCAGAGCTTACACTCCGACCACTCATGAACGGCCATTTCATCTGTAGAAGCAAGTTGGTGACACTCGGGGAAAGATCGGAAAATGCTAGACATGTTTCGGGGGCTTTGGCAGAAATGGAAGCATGGCGAAGCAAGACACACCACCAGAAGCCGAGATCCTCAGCCGGGTGACGGTGCGCCTGATTGAGTCGGATGAACGCGATCGCTTCGATCAACTGCTCGAAGAGCAACATTACCGCCAGAGCGCCCGACTGGGCGGTCGATCGCTGCGATATGTCGCTGAGCTGGACTGGGCACCATCGGGGCACAAGTCCAACGATGGCCTGTCCAACGCTCTTTAAAGGTGGCTTTAAGGGCGAAGTCAAAATTGCGATGAATGAGTCAAATATCGCACTTTTTGCCGAGCGGCTATGGTTAAAGGCTTACTGATACTTTCCTGAAAGAGCGTATTGTCCGGGACCAACTTTCTTAATCCCTTTCATCTTTTTACCAGTGGTAAAGAACCATGCATGGATGTTGCCCGTGCTGGTATTCAATCGCTCGGCGAGCTCCTTGACCTTCAAGCCTTCCTTGCCGGCATTACTCAGGGCATTGATAATCCCTTCCTTAAGCTGGCCGCGAGGCGCCCGCTTTCGGGGCTTAAAGGCAGATCTCGGAGCTGCTTCCGAACTGCTAGCCGAAGACCTTTTGGGAGGTCTGCCCCCCTTGCCCTTTTTCCTGGCCGGCATCGGGTGTCCGGTTTCATAGCCTGCAAGCTGTTGGTCAATCTTTTGAAGCTCGCTTTCCAGGGATTCCTTTCTTTCGATCAGCTTGTTGATCTCTTTGATTTGATGACTCGTCAGTTTCCTTAAATCCATGTTGCTTCAATCCATAACATCCGACACCCGCCGTTGTCTATACCACTGACAGGAGCTTTAAAAGTCACATTTTGGCGCTAATTTAAGCTGGTTTTAGGACTTGAGTAAGGCCTGTTGTCGCTGACAACCAGCGTTTGTGTCGATACAGGGCTTGCGCTTCGGGCCTGCGACGCGCGCTAGATTCCTTCTCCAACAAATTTTGATGCATTTGAGTCAAGTTTTGGCCCTTGCCCCTTCCATTGCCGGCGCTCCTGACAGCGCTGACAAGGAACCGGGTAGGCCCTTTCTGTGCGGCAGATTATCCCGATAAACCGATGGGCCTATGGGCAGAGTAACAGGATGCCGGGGATTCATAACGGGGTGGATTGGGAAGGGAAAGGATGAGATGAGGGTTGTAGAAAAATGTGCTGAGAATCGCGGAACGAGGCTTTGAGCTTGGGCAGGATCTCCTCTGGCGGCTTGTCGCCAAGCAAAAAGGTCAATGGCTTGGGACTTGATCGTGTGGAAGCTAATGGCCTGGTTGAGCTCGATCGGGTTCTTTAGCTCTTGGCTATCCGAGTCGCTGCTGTGTTTCGCTGTGGACTTGGGCTGCCTCGTCGTATCAGGCTTTTCCCCTTGACGGGGAACCTCCTCTCTTTTTCGCTGACACAGTCGAAACGGTGTCGCAATGAGATCGCGTCTGCCAAAATTTGTCTGGGTCCTCCTTGGGATAGCGATTCCTGTCGTCGCCTTCCGTATCTACGCAGTCCATAAGCTCAGCGAGCAGCTTCAAGTAGTTCGGAAGCTTGGAGTCCCGGCCAACACAAATGCCCTCAAGCGGCTTTACCCCGAGCTGCCCAACAAAAAGACGGTCGGCACGGTCTTAACAAATGCCGCTGCTGATTTGCAGCCCGTATCGGAGTCGCAAGTCCCCGACAAGGCGAGGCCTCAGCTCATTTTTCCCGGAGGGCAAGCAACTTGGCCTCGAGCAGACAAGCCGCTCGCAAAAGACCTCAAGAAGTTGATCAAGCTCGGCATCCAAGACAACCGAGCAGCATTGGACAAGGCCAAAACGGCTATCCACCTCAAGCCGCAACGGATGACCAAGTATCCGAGTCGCTGCTGGAAAGCAGACATTCCCAGAATCATTGCAAACCGACCAGTGAGTAACTTTCTCTATCTTGACGCCCTGTGGCAGGCCCGACAAGGAGATTTCCACGAGGCAAGCCGTTCGTTGCTGGCAGTTCTGAAGTTCGCCGAGGTCTGGGCCCAAGAGCATCGGCTTATCACCGCAATAAATCGACTGGCTGTTTCAGATCCTCTACTTGGAACAATTGAAAACATGCTGAATGATGGATCCTTTAAGGAATCCGACACTAACCGGCTACTTGCGGCTTTGGCTAGGGCAGAGGTATTGTGTCGCCCCTCGATGAAAGCCTCGCTCAAGCTGGAAACATGCTGCGCTGGTATTTTTTTCGATTCGCCCGACCAACTTCTTCAACGTAGGGGAGAACCCACGATTTGGCGTACGGCCCTGGCTCAAGGTTATGAGCTTTTTGCTGTAAATGCTCTCGACCATCGTTACTATCTTGCCGAAATGGCAGGTCCTCTTCGGATATCCACCAAATCGATCGAGAAATGGTATTCGATGCGTAGGCGCGTATGGCCGAGCAAGAATAGTTTCCACCACTGGATGTCAGCGATAATCGGGCCTCGCCTTAAAGGCCTTTTCAGGGGCAATGCCCGCTTGGTTACCAAGCTTCGCCTCGTTCAAACTGCCTTACTTGTTGAGAAGTCTCGTTCACGGAACGATGGCGCTCTTCCTCCGTCCCTGCAATCAGTGGCCGCCGAACACCCGGGGAGATTGCCACGCGATCCCTTTGACGGAAAGCGAGTCCATTACGAAACCGTCAGGAATGAGTATGTCGTTTACAGTGTCGGGCCCAAGAAAACCAACACGGTTCAGCGCTTATCTGCCAAGAGCGACCCGACTTGGAACATCCCGAACGACCAGCTCTCGATCTTGGTCCAGCGATGACCACAAGCTCTCACTATCTGCGATTGGACCATTACGTGAGTGGGATGGTCTGAAAAGAGATGGCCCGTCGGCCATCTTCTGGACGGTTTGTGCTGTCTTCCCCATCACGAAAACCTCCAAGATCCACGGGCGTATGCTCGCTTCCCGGCATCCATTCGACGGCATTCACATAGGTAAACGCGCACTTCAAGTGAGCATGGCCGGCAGCTACGGAGATTAAAGCTGCAACTGCATATAAGATGGCGCTTCTTGGTAGCATACTCATTCTAGCTCTCCGCTCTCCGCTCTCCGCTCTCCGCTTTCCAGTTTCCATGTGGAAGGGAGGGCGTGTACTTCCCCCCCTTCAGCGGATACTGTGCTGCATTCCCCCCAGAGAAGAGTAACTATAGTTCCTAAAAGACCAAAAAACGCCGGTCCTGAGCGTCGGCAACTATGCGTTCCCATCTGTCCAACCGGCGAGAAATGCCCCCCTCCTTCAATCCGAGATTCCTCTCAGGGGACTGTGTTTCGTGCCCCTTTAATCGCTTAAGGGACTGTCGATCAGGGTTGGTTGGTTAGGAGTTCTCATAAAGGGATGCTCGTTTTGTTTCTTGCCTTTATTCGCAGCGGCCCCGGCAGATCTTGCAGCAAAAATCGATTTTTAATACGCTTGGTTTGGGCGGAAAAGGCCCGATTAGTCCTGGGATCCTGGAAAT
>JAHEOI010000160.1 GCA_018610125.1 Verrucomicrobiota bacterium | reverse complement strand
CCCGGGCCATCGTCTTGAACGGCGATTGTGACCCGGTCGGGATCGGATTCCTTCAATCGAACCCAGACGTTGCCGGGATGGCGTCCGTACTTAATGGCATTGTCAAGCAGATTGAGAAAGACTTGGTAGATTCGGTTTGAATCGATAGTCACTGAAAGCCGTTCGGGCAGCTCATTATGGATCGTGACATCGTATTGGAAGGTTCGGGCGCTGAGCTCTTCAAGGACATGGTCGGCGAGCGCCTTGATATGGCATGGCTCAAACTCGAGGCGGATCTGGCCGGATTCCAAACGGGACAGGGTCAATAAGTCCTCGATAAGCAGGGTCAGGCGGGCGGTATGCTTTTCGATGATATGCAGGAACCGCTCGGACGCGGCCGGATCATCTTTGGCCCCGTCGAGCAAGGTCTCGATGTATCCTTTGATTATTGAAAGCGGGGTTCTGAGCTCATGACTGACGTTGGCGACAAACTCTTGTCGGGTCTTTTCCAATTGCTTCACACGGGTGCTATCGTGAAACACCAGGATGAGGCCGTGAGGCGCAGCCTCGTCGTCGGCAATTACGGCCCCATTAATTTCCAGGTAACGATCATGCAATCCCGGTAACTCGAGCTTGTAGGCCTTGATTTGACCATGCTGCTCGATTTGGTTTAGCAGCTCGAGCAATTCGGGGAATCGGACAACCTCCATAAGGGGGCGACCTGTCACATTCGCTTCGACCCGAAGCTGATCGGCCAAAGTCGAATTGATTAATTGGATACGCCGTTGGGAATCGAGCCAAAGCACCCCTTCAATCATGTTGTTAAAGAGGGCGCGCTCTCGGGCTTGAAAACGCGCGGCCACCGCGGATTTCTCCCTCTCGAGGTGGGCGATTTGCTCTTCGAGCGCCGTTATTTTTTCTTGGGCCTGTCGATTACGGCGCGATTCCCTGAAATAGAGGTACGCCGAAAGCAGCAATAGGGCGATGGTCAGGAGCCACCACATTTTGCCTCAGCGCTCGCGGAAGCGGTAGCCGACGCCGCGGACGGTGTCGAGATACTTGGATGCCCCTTTTAGCTTGTCGCGTAAGCGTCGCATGTGGGTGTCGACGGTGCGAGTGTCAACGTTGCTTTCGTACCCCCAGACATCTTGAAGGAGCTTTTCGCGCGATTGGACACGTCCTCGCCGTTCCATCAAGAGTGTCAAAAGTCGAAACTCGGTTGCCGTAAGCTCGATAACCTCTCCGTCGACACTGACCTCATGGCGAGGGATATTGATCACAATCCCTTCGACACGAAGCTCGTCTTGATTGGCCGGCGCGGGCTGTCGACGGCCCAAGACGTTCTTGAGCCGCAGGACGACCTCACGAGGGCTGAACGGCTTCGTTATATAGTCGTCGGCGCCGAGCTCGAGACCGAGCACACGATCGATCTCCGCGGCCTTGGCGGTCAGCATGACAATGGGGATATCGGCTGTCTTGGCGTTGCGTCGCAAGATCTTACAGACCTCGAGGCCATCGACCTCGGGAAGCATTAAATCGAGGAGGATGATGTCCGGCTCGATTTTACGAGCCGTTTCCAAGGCTTCTTGACCATCGGTGGCTGTGGTCACTTCAAATCCGGCGTTTTTCAGATTGAAGCTGATGAGCTCGATGGCGTCCGGCTCGTCCTCAACGACGAGCACCTTGGACTTCGTGTTTTCCTGAGGGGGCATGGTCTGGAATGACGCGCGAGAAAAAGCTTAATGCGAGGAGGTGTTTGACTCATGGCGGATGTCGCGTCCCTCATAGAGATAGACCACCTCTTCGGCAATATTGGTGGCATGGTCGGCGATTCGCTCCAGGCTTTTGGAAATAACCATCAGATTGAGGCAGCGACCCATGTTTCCAGGCTGTTCAACCATGAAGCTGACCAGTTCTCGATGCAGTTGCTTGTTGAGGTTGTCGATTTCCTTATCGGATTGGATGACGATTCGCGCCTTTTCCGTATTATGGTGGACGAAGGAATCGAGCGAGTCTTTCAACATCTGCAATGCCTGTTGCGCCATCCGGGGCAAATCGACATAAGGTTTCAATTGAGGTTCTTGAGAGAGCTCGCGTGCTCGGCGGCCGATCTTGGTGCCTTCGTCACCGACCCGCTCGAGGTCATGAGAGATCTTCATGCCGACGGTGATAAGTCGGAGATCGGAAGCGAGCGGGGCTTTTGAAAGGAGGTAGATGGCCGACTCGTCGACCTGCTTTTCGTAACGATCGAGGATTGAGTCTTCCTCCTCGACTTTTCGCGCCAAGTCGTCGTCACGCTCGACCAATGACTTGAGCGCGTTGTTGACATTGGCTTCGGCTTGCCCGGCCATGGCGAGAAGCGTGTTTTTGAATTCGGATAGCTCGTGATCGATGTGGCGTTCCATAGCGGCTCCCTGGATGGGGTCTGTTTTATCCGAAGCGTCCGGTTACATAATCCTCGGTGCGTTTTTCGGCCGGATTGGTGAAGATCTTATAGGTCTTGTCGTATTCGATTAATTGACCCAGATAAAAGAAGGCGGTGAAATCGGAGATGCGTGCGGCCTGTTGCATGTTATGGGTGACGATCACAATGGTGAAGTCGGTCTTGAGGGAATAGATTAAGTCTTCGATCTTCGACGTTGCGACCGGATCCAATGCCGAGCACGGCTCGTCCATGAGGAGGATCTCGGGCTGATTGGTGATGGCGCGGGCGATGCATAATCGCTGCATCTGACCGCCCGAGAGGCTCAAGGCGCTTGAGTGAAGCCGGTCCTTGACTTCATCCCATAACGCAGCCGATTTGAGGCTCCGCTCGGCGGTTTCATCAAGCTTCTGCTTGTTCTTGAGCCCGGCAACACGCAGGCTATAAACGACATTCTCGTAGATGGATTTGGGGAACGGATTCGATTTTTGGAAGACCATGCCGATCCGTTTCCGAAGGGCGATCACTTCCAGATGCGGGTGAAAGATGCTCTCGCCTTTAATCTGGATATCTCCCGTATGAGTCGTTCCATCGACGAGATCGTTCATCCGGTTGAGGTTGCGCAGCAGTGTGGTCTTGCCGCAGCCGGAGGGCCCGATCAACGCGGTCACATGGCGTTCCGGAATGTCCATGTCGACGTTGTGCAAGACCCGGGTCGGGCCGTACGAAAAGTTGAAGTCCGAGATTCGGATCAAGCCCGGATCGTAATGCCCGGTTTTGCCCGGTTCTCGCTCGCTTGCGGCCACCTTACCCGCCTCTTTCCTTAACGGGGCATCAGTCGTATGATCCATAGCAACTTCTTCATCGCGGTCTTTTTCCAGCACAAGGTGACATAGGTTCTTGCGAAATTAAAACTGTCCCGTCGAGTATTTTCGGCGAAGGCGTTCGCGGATAAAGATGGCCAAGAGATTGAGCGCGACAACGAGTGAGATGAGGACCAAGGTGGTGGCGAAGACCATCGGTTTCGCGGCTTCCGAGTCGGGGGATTGGAATCCCAGGTCGTAGATGTGAAAGCCGAGATGCATGAATTTCTGATCGAGGTGGACGTAAGGGAAGGTGTCGTTAATGGGGAGCGAGGGGGCGAGCTTGACGACTCCGACAAGCATGAGAGGCGCAACCTCGCCCGCGCCGCGGGCCATTGCCAGGATAACGCCGGTGAGTATGCCGGGGG
>JAHEOI010000159.1 GCA_018610125.1 Verrucomicrobiota bacterium | reverse complement strand
GTCCCAATCGGCGGCGCCGAAGCCCGCCGATTAGCGAACGTCCTCCAGGTTCGACAAGACAAATCGAATGGATCCGCTCCTTGATAGGGACCTTCTCCCGGACGTCCGGGAGCGGCCCGCAACGGAGTGCGGGCCCTACCGCAACGGCGGCGCCCTCAAAGATTCTCGTCGCCCTGCTCGCTTTGCGCCTTTTCGACCTTGGATAATTGTTTCCGGACGCGTGCCTTAGTCTTCTTGTACATCGGGTGCTTCACCTTATCGAGATACTCTCGGGCTTTGTCCCAGGCATGCGTCTGAATCTTCCATCGTGCTAGGTGGATATAGACCCCTTGGCGCTCGATCGCGTCGTTTGCGACATTTAAGGCACGCTCCCATGCCTTGATTGCCTGATCCGGACGCGGCGGCTTGATCCGGTAAAAGGTGCGCGCCAAATCGGTCGCCAACGGGAAGTCGGTCGGATCCCGTTTGATTGCCTGCCGATACAGGTTAAGCGCCTTTTCGAAGACCGCTTGCTTGTCCATTTGATAATGATCCGTTGCGACATCCGGATAAATCAGGATCACACTAGCCAGATTGTGGTAATAGACACTCTCGCCGGGACGCAACGAAATGGCTTTCTCATAGTGGGTGAAGGCCTTTTTCGCTTCCCCTTCCTGACCGTAATAGTTGGCCAGATTATTCCAGGCGGCCGGATTTTTTGGAGCGAGCTTTCGAGCACGCATCCATTGCTCCTTGGCCTTGTCGGGCTTGGCAAGGTCGTTCAGAAAGCTCCCGTATGCCAGATGAGCCCGCACGTGCTCCGGATGGCGACTTATAAAATCCTTGTAAGCCTCCTCGACAGAGCTCAGCCGCTGCCGGATCCGCGCATCCAAGGTCGCTTGCCGGATGCTCGCCGTTTTATCCTGGAATTTGCGGTTATTCTTAATCCACTGGTCGACTTCGGACAATGCCTTGTCATCCCTTTTTAGCAGCGCTTGAAAGGCCTCTTCGACCGACCTCGTGGACTCCGCCGCGTGTACATGCCCCACACTGCCGCTGACCTCGGAGACGAACACGCCCACCGTCAGCAGCAATCGGATTCCTCGAAGATGGCAGAATATCGAATGCACCGCCTCTATACTAGCATCACCCAGCCCTCCGGCTCAAAAACGGAACTTTTTCTTGAAGAAGGAGAGAACATTGACGTTGAATGGTGGTAGCGAAAAAACGATATGCGACACACGATTTCAGTCTTAGTCGAAAATAAATTCGGCGTGCTCACGCGAGTGACCGGTATGTTTAGCGGACGCGGTTTCAATATCGACACCCTCAATGTGGCGCCGACCCAAGATCCGAGCACGTCCCGAATGACGATCGTCACTCGTGGCGACGACAAAACCCTCGAGCAGATCGTTAAGCAGCTTAACAAGCTGGTCGATGTCTTGCATGTCCAGGACTTCCGAGAGGACGAGTACATCGATCGGGAGCTTGTCCTTCTCAAGGTCTCTGTTAGCAAACAGTCCCGGGCCGAAGTGATGCAGATCACCGACATTTTCCGGGCCAAGATCGTCGATGTCCAGCCCGAGACGGTCAGCATCGAGGTCACCGGCGACGAGACCAAAGTTGAGAAGTTTATCATGTTGATGGAAACGTTCGGGATAATCGACATCACCCGCACCGGCAAGGTGGCGATGCCGAGAAAATGACCCCCGACACGAGTCCACACCCCCGAACAACAAACGAACCAGCGCAATCAAAACGCATTTATGCCAGCAAAAGTATACACAGATAAGGATGCCGACCTCGGAGCACTTAAAGGAAAGACATTGGCCGTCCTCGGGTTCGGGTCACAAGGTCATGCCCACGCCATGAACCTCAAGGAAAGCGGCCTGAACGTCATCATCGGGCTCTACGAAAAGAGTAAATCGATCCCGGTCGCCCAGGAGAAGGGATTCGAAGTCGTCTCGACCGGCGAAGCCGTCAAAAGAGGCGATGTCATCATGGTGGCCCTCCCCGACACGAAACAGCCGGAAGTCTTCGAAAAGGATATCGCCCCCAATCTTTCAAAGGGCAAGACCCTCCTCTTCTCCCATGGCTTTTCAGTCCATTTTCAAACGGTCAAGCCCCCGACTAACGTGGATGTCATCCTTGTCGCCCCGAAGGGACCGGGTCATATCGTGCGACGACAATTCGTCGAAGGACGCGGTGTGCCATCGCTGATCGGGGTTTATCAGAATCCGACGAAAAAGGCCAAAAAGACAGCGTTGGCATGGACCAAAGGGATCGGAGGCACGCGCGCCGGCGTCATTCAAACGAGCTTTCAAGAGGAGACGGAGACCGATCTCTTCGGCGAGCAAGCGGTTCTATGTGGCGGCACGAGCGCACTCATTCAAGCCGGCTACGAAACACTGGTCGAAGCCGGCTACCAACCGGAGATGGCCTACTTCGAATGTCTCCATGAGCTCAAACTGATCGTCGACCTGATCAACGAATCCGGGATTTCCGGGATGCGCTTTTCGGTCTCCGAGACGGCCAAGTGGGGGGATCTCACGGTCGGACCGAAGATAATTGACGGTAACGTCAAAAAGAAGATGCGCTCGGCGCTCAAGGATATCCAGTCAGGGAAGTTCGCTCGGCAATGGATCAAGGAATACCAGTCCGGCTACACGCGATATCGCCAGTTGCTTAAGGAAGGTGAAAATCATCCGATCGAAAAGGTGGGGGCTCGACTGCGAGGCTTGATGCCATGGATGCAAAAGCGCTCAACCAAAGGGGCTCAAGCCAGTTATTAAGCTCGATACCCCGCCGCCCAAGTTGCTCGTACGCCAGGGGGATCATGCAAAAGGGATTTTGACGAAACCTTTGCAGACGCGGAGGGTTATACCAAGAGAGTATTATGAGCTGGAGTCGCATACGCATAGGCACAGGGTTAGTGGCCGCGGGCATCGGGGTTTTGGTCGTCAGCGACGGGCCTTGGCTTTTGGAGGGGCTCGCCAAAGAGAACCCGTATAAGCTGATTCCGTCGCGAAACGCCTTCGGGCTTGACGAGCCGAAGTCGCCCGAGCCTGAGCCGGAGCCCCCAAAAGAGGAGAGCAAGCCGCCTCCTCCTAAAGTCGACGTGACCTTGACCGGCTTTTCCGAGATCGCAGGGACGAAAAAGGTCTATTTCATGGTCCCCAAAAAGGACGACCCAAAGAAGTATGATTATTACGCGGTGCCGGAAGGAGAAGGTCGCTCCGGAATCAAGGTCGTCTCGATCGACCCCAAGGCGGGCAAGGTCGATGTGCTCAATCGCGGACGCAAGATGACCCTGACAATGGAAGAGCACGGGAATAAGCTGGCCAAAAGCAGCCAAGGATCGCGCCGGAACCGATCGTCATCATCCCAGTCAAGCTCTAGCGGGAGCTCATCCTCTTCGAGCTCAAGTCCGACCATTATCGGGAACTCCTCCTCGGACGACGGGAAAGGCGAGGAGAATAACAGCAGCCCAAGCGACGATAACAATGATTCGCAGCGCGGCGACAGATCCCGGCAACAGCGATCCGAGTCGGCCTCGAATAACAGACAAGGCGGTCGCCGAGGTGCGACACTGATCAGCAACGCCGGGCAGGACCAGCAGGAAAAGCAGCAGGTGGACGGTCGGGAAAAGGCCGCGCGCCAGAGCGTCAAGGCAGCCGTACAGCGGGAGCAATTGCGTCAAAAAGGCTACCCGACGCCACCGTTCCCCGGAATGGATAGCCAAAATCAAGGCGGAGGGAACTGACGTTGCTGCTTTTTGGTAGGGACGTCCGGGGAGTGGAGCACAGCGGCTTGCCGTCCCTACCGCAACAGCGATGGCAGGCTCGTCGGTGCCCGGCCGACGGGTCTTTCGTGGATGGGATAAGGGCAAGACAAGTCGGACCTCGAGGACAAGGTCCCTATCAGGGAAAATCGAATGGAGCCTTCTCCTTGATAGCGACGTTCTCCCCGAGGTCCCACTTTCCTCTTCTTTTCTTGTCAGGCATTGCTGCTTGACGCTTTGTCCCCGTGCGCCTAAATTAATTACAGTATTGAACAAAGGGCTGGCGAGACCAGCAGGGGAGAGTCGGAATTCAATTCCGACTTTTTTGTTAGGAACCAATTTACCGGACATTATGAATTCGGAATTTTTAGCCATACTGGAGTTTTGGGAGCGCGAGAAAGGGATCAGCAAGGATATCCTGACCTCGGCTGTCGAAGAGGCATTGCTGTCGGCGGCCAAGAAGGCTGTCGGTCCGGCTCGCCATCTACGTTGCTCCATTGACCGTCAGTCCGGTGATATTAAAGCCTTTGCCACCCTGGTCGTGAGCGAGAAGGTGGAGTCTCGGCATGACCATATCTCGGTGCCTGAAGCGCGGCGGATCAAGCCGGACGCCCAGATTGGCGACGAGGTCGAGGTGGAAGTCACCCCTGCGGACTTCGGGCGAATCGCCTCACAAAATGCCAAGCAAGCGCTGATGCAGCAACTCCGCAAAGCGGAGAAGCAGATGATCTACTCGGAGTTCAAGGACCGAGTGGGCGACATTGTCAGCGGGGTTGTTCGGCGATTTGAGCGGTCGGACGTCTATGTCGACTTAGGGAAATTCGAGGCCTTGCTACCGAACAAGGAAAGGGTCCCGACCGAGGATTATCAGATGGGCGAACGGATCCGCTGTTATGTGAAGGCGGTGGAGAACACGAATCAAGGCCCGGAGATTATACTCTCCCGCGCCGATCCCCAATTTGTGGTCAAGTTATTCCTGTTGGAGGTTTCGGAGATCACCGATGGGACCATCGAGCTCAAAGGGGTCGCGCGTGAGCCCGGCTACCGAACCAAAATTGCCGTTTATTCCCGGGATAATCAGATCGATCCGGTCGGGGCTTGTGTCGGCCTGCGTGGGCAGCGCGTCAAAAACATCGTGCGGGAGCTCAACAACGAAAAGGTCGACATCATCCGTTGGGACCCTGACATCCGCGGATTATTGGTCAATGCGTTATCCCCGGCCAAGCTGAAGTCGATTGAGGTCGATGAAGAGCGGCGCCACGTCAGGGTGTTGGTGAGTGAAGATCAGCTCTCCCTGGCGATCGGGAAGCGCGGGCAGAATGCCCGACTCACTTCGCGATTAACCGGATGGCACGTCGATATTCAGCAAGAAGCCCGGACCGATCTCGGCTTCGAAGAAAAGGTCGCCCAAGCGGTCCAATCATTGGCACAAATCCCCGGGATCACGGAGGAGCAAGCGAATCTCCTTGTGCATGCCGGCTTTCTGAGCTTTGAGGATCTGCTCCAGGTCGAGCGCCAAGACCTTCAGGAGATCCCGCAGCTAGCTCAGCATGTGGACAAGATTATGGAGGTCATCGAACTTGAAAAAGAACGTCGCAACCTAAAGGAAGGCGAGACTTCCGTAAGCTAATGAATTCGGATATCATTACAGGCAGTCGCAAAAGGGTCCGTCCGCTTGCTTTTTAGGGGAAGGTTGTGTCATGCTGCATTACTTAAAAAAAAATTTATGCCCGTTCGAATTTACGATATTGCGAAAAAACTTGGCGTTGAGAGCAAGCGAGTCCTGGCGAGGGCCAGGGAGCTCGGCATCACGGGCGTAAAACAGGCATCAAGCTCATTGGATAAGATCACAGCAGAGTATCTCGAACACGAGATCGGAGGCAAAAGCAGCGACGGAGCCGAATCGGGTCAGACAGGAGGAAACGAGCCGGTCGTTGTCGTCCCTCAAGAGGAACAACAAAAGGACGAAACGACCACAACCGCTTCGGGGGCGAAATCGAAACGGGCCACCGAGACGGCTTCGAGCACGGAGCGCACCACCAAGAAGGCAACGACCTCCAAAAAGACTTCCAAACAAAAGGCCACCTCGAGCACGACCAAGAAGGGCTCCAGCTCAAAGAAGACAAAATCGACGGCCAAGAGTGCCGAGAGCACTCAAAAAGGAAAAAGCTCCAAACAGGCCACAGGCGAGCCCAAGAAAGAGTCAAAAGCCGCCTCCGCCAAAGAGGAGTCTTCAAAGGAGGAGCCCGCAACTGCGGAACCGGTCGAGTCGGCAACGACCGAGGCAAGTGGTGCCGACTATTCTCCGGCCCAACCGGAATCGGCCGAGCCCGTGAAGGCTGAATCGGCGCC